>JBDRGH010000515.1:0-16036 GCA_043818015.1 Pseudomonadota bacterium | reverse complement strand
TGCACATGGGGTTGGTTCCACCCCTTGAGCACCCGAGAGCTGAGAAGGCTGTGGATGAGGCTGCGGGGATAGTCCGTAGCTACGTGGATGTAGACAGTCTGTGGGCGGTTGCTACCCAGGCCCCCTGCTTGGAGTTTGCTGACACAGTTTCCGACGTGGACGGAGAGGGGTCCTCTTCACGTCCCTCAAGACAGCCACGGATCGGGCTAATCAGGGATTCTGCTTTCTGGTTTTACTATCGTGATAACCTAGAGGCCCTCCAAAGGCTCGGGGCTAAGGTAGTGGAGTGCAGTGCCCTTGTTCAGGACAAACTTCCTCCGATAGATGCCCTCTACATTGGAGGGGGCTTTCCTGAGACCCATGCAGAGACGTAGCCGCCAATGTTGGTTTCCAGAGGTCTCTGCGTCAAGCCGTTGAGGATGGGCTTCCTGTTTACGCAGAGTGCGGTGGGTTGATGTATTTGGGGAAAAAGCTGATTATTGAGGGAAGGACATTTCCCATGGTCGGGGTCTTTCCTTTGACCTTCGTTTTAGAGAGAAGACCTCAGGGCCATGGCTACACTATCCTTGAGGTAGATCAGTGCAATCCTTATTTTGAGGTTGGAGAGACGTTGTGCGGCCACGAATTTCACTATTCCCGAATCCTCAATTGGCAGCAAGATCAAGGTAGCCTCGCATTCAAGGTGAGGAGAGGACGCGGTATAGACGGGAAAAGGGATGGCCTATGCTACAAGAATGTCCTAGCCACATACTCTCATCTGCACGCTCTGGGAACAAAGGGGTGGGCTAGGGGCTTAGTTCGTCAGGCCGTTCTTTATGGTCAGAAGCCGGATACAAATGCAACAGATGTGCCCCACGGTGGGAAGCAATTCCCCGTTGCACTGAATTTCTAGCGAGAGAGAAGTAGTTGGAGAAGAATGGAAGATATACGGATTGCTGCTGTTGTGATGGAGTCGGTTGTTGGAAAGACGTCCGGCAATCTAATGCAAATAGAGTCGTTTGTCCGGAAGGCTGCTCGGCGAGGGGTTCGTCTAATCTGTTTTCCAGAAGCAAGCATAACTGGGTACAGTGTCCGCGAGAGGATCAGCGCGTATGCTGAACCCATCCCTGGTCCCAGCGCGGAAGCCCTCGTTCGTCTTTCCAAATCTACGGGGTTGACGATACTGAGTGGGCTTATAGAAAGAGGGGAAAGTGGTACCCTCTTTATCAGTCATATCGTCACTTCGCCCCGCGGACTGGAAGGTGTTTACCGTAAACTTCACCTTGCTCCCAACGAGGAAAAGATATACAAGCATGGCAATGGGCTCCCTACCTATGGGTATGGCAAGGTGACCTTTGGAATTGAGCTCTGCTATGACACCCATTTTCCAGAACTGACTACTCTTCTGGCATTACGGGGGGTAGAAGTTGTCTTCCTGCCTTATGCCTCACCGCGAGAGACGTCGACGGAGAAACGGGAACGATGGTTAGGTTACCTGTCCGCACGCGCCTATGATAATAGTATCTTTGTGGTAGCCTGTAATCAGGTGGGCCACTACGATGGTGGTGGGTCGTTTCCAGGCGTAGCCCTCATATTAGGCCCGAAAGGTCAGACAATGGCCGAGATGTGGGGTGATGATGAAGGCATCATCACCGCTGACTTGAGGGCGAAGGATCTGGCAGAGGTCCGGGGGAGCAAAATGGGTTTCTTCTTAAGTCGGCGTCGGCCGGAAATTTACGGTGAACTGTCGATCTCACCGATGGCTAGAAGTGATTCCCGAACCGCTTCCGCGGATCTTACAGCAAGGCCTTTAAATTATCAGTTGAAATTAGTGTGAAGCAATCTGAATAACGAAACAGAGGAGGTAAAAAGTATGCCGCAACTTGAGGTGCAAGGAAAGACTTACGAAGTCGACGAGGATGGTTTTCTTCAGGAGCTCGATAAATGGGGTGAAGAATTTGCTGAGAGTGTCGCCAAGCTGGAAGGTGTAGAGGGAGGACTTACAGAGGACCATTGGAAGTTGGTAAAGTACATAAGAGATTACTATCACGAGTTTGGTATTGCCCCCATGATCAGGAAACTTTGCAAGGAGACCGGTTTTAACCTGAAGTATATTTACCAGCTTTTTCCGAGCGGACCGGCAAAGGGTGCGTGTAAGGTAGCGGGACTTTCTAAGCCGACCGGCTGTGTTTAATCCGTTCCATTACTTGATGAGCGGAAAAAAGGGGTGGTCGGAGAAGTTCCGCACGATTAGAAAGGGAAACGCTTCGTGGACCTCATCTCTATAAAACATGAAAGTGGGCTCTGTTTCTCTGTCAGGGTGCGTGGCCATCGATTGACAGTGGATATGGGAGAAGATGCTGGTGGTGCGGATCAAGGCCCTTCACCAGCCGAGCTTCTAGTCGCGGCCCTGGGATCGTGTGTTGGTGCTCACATTGCTCGGTACTGTCAGACGGCCAAGATACCCTACGACGGGATGGAATTAAACCTGACCTTTCAAATCGCGGAAGAAGGAAACAAGCGGAGAATCTCAAGCATTGTCGGGGATATATCTCTCCCACAAGACCCTGGGCCACGTTCTAAAGCTATCTTAAGGGCAGGGAAAAACTGTATTGTCAGAAATACACTGGCACAGGGACCTGAAATCGATTTGGATATATAACCACCAAGAATGAAAGGAAGGGACGTCCATGTCGAGCAGGATAGTCATCGTTTCTTGCAAAAGGATTCGGGATATCAATTGTGTTGCTTGTATCAAGTGCTTTAAAGGAATGAAAGAGAGAGATGGGGAATTTGCAAAACATGAAGGCGACATAGAAGTGGTGGCCATGGCCGATTGTGGTGACTGTCCGGGATTGGTCATGCCCAAGCTGGCTTTAGTCAAGGATGTCTGTCAACAGTATGCGAGGGATTTCGATGTGATCCACTTCGGGACGTGCATGGTCAAGGCAGTACAAACCGCTGCCTGTCCCATCGACCTAGAAAGACTCAAGACAAAGGTAGAGGATGTGATGGGCAAGAAGGTCATCATCGGAACGCACACCTACTAGGGTCTCCGTGTGCAATTGATGAATGATACTTGTTCATAGTTCTTGTGGCATGAACGGTGTAATGAGTGTGCCCGGCCAGGCGACCTTTATTTCCTTTTTCTGCTGGTGAGCGACCAAAGAGGCAAAGTGATGAGCGAAGCTATGATGTTGGAAAACGTCCTGAGGCGAAAGAGGGCCGCTATCCTGAAGAGGTGGTTGAATATGATACTGGAGACGTACCCTACCGATGCCGCAAGGTTTTTGAGGGAGGAAAAGAATCAGTTTGCTAATCCAGTGGGATGTACGATTTCGAACGAAGTAGCAGCGCTCTATGATGAACTCCTCCAGGGTACCGATACCGAGAAGCTGTCTCCCTTTCTCGAGCGAATTATCAGAATCAGGGCGGTTCAGGATTTTTCTCCCTCGCAGGCAATCGGATTTATCTTTTCTCTAAAGAGGGTGATAAGGGATGAGTTGGGATCCGAGATTCGGAAAGATGGAATCGTTGAGGAGCTGACAACTTTCGAGTCCAAAATAGACGAACTTGCTCTTCGGGCTTTCGAGATATATGTCAGATGTCGAGAGAGGGTTTACGAGATCAGGGTAAATGAAGTGAAGAATAGGACATTCGGGTTGCTGAAGAGGGCAAATCTCCTATATGAATTTTCAGAAGAGGAATCGAACAGCGAAGATGGGAAAGTGGATAGCGTAATATGAAATGAGGTGTAAGCGAATGGGTGTGTGGTTTTCTTTCTTCACGGTTGTAATACTCGTTTTGCTTGTCTCCACGGGAGTAGGGATGGTAGGTCTGTATTCCCTCTTTGGGATTGTAATACCCTATGCGGCTCTTCTCGCCTTCGTGGTCGGACTAGTCTATCGGGTCGCGAAATGGGCACGTTCACCTGTCCCCTTCCGCATAGCCACGACCTGCGGACAGCAGAAATCACTCCCTTGGATCAAGGCAAATAATCTTGAGAGTCCTTATAACCTGTTTGGCGTTATAGGGAGGATGGCCCTTGAGGTACTTTTGTTCCGTTCCCTGTTCAGGAACACTAGGGCTGAATTAAGAGATGCTCCGCGGCTCGTGTATGGAGGGACGAAGTGGCTCTGGTTAGCAGGTCTAGCCTTTCACTGGTCCTTTCTATTCATTCTCTTGAGACACCTTAGATTCTTCACGGAGCCCGTGCCCTTCCTTGTGAATCTGCTCGAGCGTATGGACGGATTGTTCGAGATAGGCGTGCCGACACTCTACATGACTGATATTGTCATCTTATTAGCTGTGACATACCTTTTTTTCAGAAGGGTGGTTATTCCTCAGATCAGATACATCTCCCTTGCCGCTGATTACTTCCCTCTCTTTCTCATCTTGGGTGTGGCTCTTTCCGGCGTGCTGATGCGTCATTTTTACAAGGTGGATATTTTTAAGGTGAAGGAGTTGGCGACGGGATTGTTCAGTTTCCATCCTGTAGTCTCCGAGGGGATTGGGCTATCTTTTTACATTCACCTGTTTCTCGTCAGCATTCTTGTGGCTTATTTTCCCTTCAGCAAGCTCACGCATATGGCGGGAGTTTTCTTCAGTCCTACAAGGAATTTGGCAAATAACAACCGGATGCGGAGGCATATAAATCCGTGGGATTATCCTGTTAAAGTTCATCCGTATGAGAAGTATGAAGATGAATTTAGAGAAAAAATGAAAGCGGCTGGATTGCCGGTGGAAAAGGAGTAACATATGTCTGAAGACCTGTCACACATGCCGAAACCAGATGAACTAATGGGAATAGACTACAGGCCGCCCAGGTCCGGGTGGATGGAGACACCCGTTGACTTCAGACCGGGTACCTATTGCTTTACTGCAAAGGGCAAGAATCTTAAGATCCTTGACATGCCAAATCCCAGAGAATGGTCGCCAACCGACGAGGACTGGAAACTACCCGAAAACTGGAAGGAGATCATTCGGGAAGGGTTCAAAGATCGGCTTGATAAGTACCGTTCCTTTCGGCTCTTTATGGATATCTGCGTAAGATGTGGTGCTTGTGCTGATAAGTGTCACTTCTTCATTGGCTCTGGAGACCCCAAGAATATGCCTGTTCTCAGGGCCGAGCTTATGAGATCGGTATACCGAAAGGAGTTTACAAATGCGGGGAAGGTCTTCGGAAAGCTTGGAGGGGCGAGAGAACTTACGATAGACGTGATTAAGGAGTGGTTCTACTACTTTTACCAGTGCACCGAGTGTCGTCGTTGCTCGGTTTTTTGCCCCTACGGCATTGACACGGCTGACATTACCATGATGGGCAGAGAACTGCTCCACTTGCTTGGTTGCGGCATCAACTGGGCCATGGAACCAGTGGCTAATTGCTTCAGGACAGGGAACCACCTCGGGCTTCAGCCCCATGGATTCAAGGATACCCTGGAATTCTTTGCAGACGATATAGAGGATCTAACGGGTATCAAGATAGAAATTCCCCTCAATAAGAAGGGAGCAGAGATCCTCTTTGTCGTCCCTTCTGGTGATTACTTCGGTGATCCGGGCACGTACACCTGCATGGGGTACATGATGCTATTCCATGAACTGGGACTCGATTACACCTGGAGTACGTACGCCTCCGAGGGCGGAAACTTCGGGTTATTCACTTCACACGAGATGATCAAGAGGCTGAACGCCAAGATCTTCGCTGAAGCGAAAAGACTCGGCGTGAAGTGGATACTTGGAGGAGAATGTGGCCACATGTGGAGGGTCATCCATCAGTACATGGACACGATGAACGGTCCGGCAGATTTTCTCGAGGAACCGGTGTCCCCTGTTACAGGAACGAAGTTCGAGAATGCAAAATCGACGAAGATGGTCCATATCATGGAATTCACCTCTGATCTTATCAGACACAATAAATTGAAACTGGATAGGAGCAGGAATGATAACCTGAGGGTGACCTTCCATGACTCCTGTAACCCCGCGCGGGCCATGGGCCTGATTGAGGAGCCACGATATGTTATCAATAATGTATGCAATCATTTCTATGAGATGCCGGAGAATACCATTAAGGAGCAAACCTTTTGCTGTGGTGGTGGTGCCGGCCTGGGTACCGACGAGAACATGGAGATGAGGTTAAGAGGGGGGTTCCCTAGAGGGAATGCTGTACGGTATGTCCAGGAGAAACACGGGGTGAACCGTCTCGCCTGCATCTGCGCCATTGATCGGGCCACCCTTATACCCCTATGTGACTATTGGGCTCCAGGGGTTGAAGTTACCGGGGTTCATGAGATGGTGGCGAATGCCTTGCTAATGAAGGGGGAGAAAGAGAGGACGACGAATCTGCGCGGTGAACCCCTACCAGGAAAGGAGGAAAAGGAGGATGTATGACAGAGGTAAGGTCATCGCGGGACTTATAGTATTCCTCTGCCTGATAACCTTTCCAATCTGGTATAACGTAGTTAGTGGGAAGGCTGCATATAGGCCTGAACTGAAGATCGCTACCGAGGAAAAAAATTGCGTAGAGCCACTTCAATACATGAGGGAAGGACATATGCAGTTGCTGAATAATTGGAGAGAAACTGTTGTACGCGAAGGCGAGAGGATCTACGCGGCTGCTGACGGTAAGAAGTATACTATGAGTCTTTCCAACACATGTCTGAGTTGCCATTCGAACAAGGCTGACTTTTGTGATCGGTGCCACAACTATGTGAACGTGACACCTACCTGCTGGAACTGCCATGTCATCCCGGAGGAGAAAAAGTGATGAAGATCGATAGAAGAGGGTTCTTAAAGATAGGTGGGCTTAGTGTATTGGGGTTTGCGGCCAGGCCTGTCATTGGGGTGCTTTCAAGAAAGGAACTGGCAGAGGCCTCGGCGCAAAAAGAAACCTTGGTAGGGAAAAGATTGGCTATGGTTGTGAACCTGAAGGCGTGTAGAGAGGGATGTACAGACTGCATAGATGCCTGTCATCGTGTCCACAACGTTCCCAAGTTCGACAACCCCAAGGATGAGGTCAAATGGATCTGGACTGAGCCCTTTGAGAATGCATTTCCGAATCAGGAACATGAGTTCGTTGGAGGCGGCATCAAGGCCATACCAGCGGTGGTATTCTGCAATCACTGTGACAACCCTCCCTGCGTAAGAGTTTGTCCAACGAAGGCTACATTTAAGAGAGAAGACGGGATTGTCATGATGGACTATCATCGTTGCATTGGATGCCGATTCTGTATGGCCGGATGTCCGTATGGATCAAGGAGCTTTAACTGGAGAAACCCAAGGCCCTTCATCAAGGAGACGAATCCGGACTTCCCAACGAGGACCAGCGGAGTTGTGGAGAAATGCAATTTCTGCGCGGAAAGACTGGTCAAAGATCTGGCGCCAGCGTGTGTAGAAGCGTGTAAGGAAAAGGCTTTGATCTTTGGAAACCTGGAAGAATCCGACTCAGAAATAAGAGAAGCCCTTCGTTCGGATTACACCATTCGGCGTAAACCCGGCCTTGGTACAAGGCCTCAAATCTATTACACAGTGTGAGGAGTTATGTTTGAGAAGGCTTTGAGTGGGAGCAGGAAATACTGGGCACTGGTAATTTTCTTGCTGGCTGTTATAGGGGTAGGGTTTTACTATTACGTCCAGCAGTTGATGATTGGCTTAGGGATAACAGGGATGAGCAGAGATGTATCGTGGGGTCTTTACATCGCCCAGTTTACCTTTCTTGTGGGCGTTGCAGCTTCGGCGGTTATGGTTGTCTTGCCTTACTACCTCCATAACTATAAGGCGTTCGGAAAGATTACTATCCTGGGAGAGTTTTTGGCTGTAGCCTCTGTGATGATGTGTGTACTGTTCATTGTCGTAGACCTCGGTCAGCCAGTGAGGGCAGTTAATATAATACTATACCCAACTCCCAGTTCGATACTCTTCTGGGGCATGATTGTGCTAAACGGGTACCTCCTCCTTAACATCCTTATCGGCTGGAACGTGTTGGCTTCTGAGCGGAAAGCGGTACCACCGCCTACCTGGGTGAAGCCTCTGATATATATCTCTATCCCCTGGGCCGTCAGCATTCATACCGTTACAGCTTTCATCTACGCTGGTCTTCCGGGGAGGGGTTTCTGGCTCACTGCTATTATGGCGCCACGTTTTTTGGCTTCGGCGTTTGCTGCAGGACCTGCTCTTCTCATCTTGGTGAGCTTTGTTATACGGAGGTTCACGAAGTTCGATCCGGGAAAAGAGGCTATTCAAAATCTTGGGAAGATTGTTGCTTATGCTATGGCAACGAGTGTGTTTTTCATACTTCTTGAGATGTTTACCGTTTTCTACAGTCAGATTCCCGAGCACATGCACCATTTCCAATATCTCTTTATGGGCATGGAGGGGCATGGAAAACTCGTACCCTGGATGTGGATTTTTGTCGCGCTTTCAATTCTGTCTCTCGTCCTCTTGATTAACCCGGCCACCCGAAGAAGGGAAGGTATCTTAGCGTTAGCCTGTGGGACAGTGTTCGCTTCCCTGTGGATCGAAAAGGGGCTCGCCTTGGTTATAACCGGTTTTATCCCCTCGCCTTTGGGTAGGGTATTTGAGTATTCACCTACAGGGCCCGAGATATCGATCACCCTTGGGGTTTGGGCAGTGGGGTTCCTGATTCTCACCGTCCTTTACAAGATAGCCGTCGTGGTTAAGGAAGAGATATCGGCCTAGAAATTAGAAGATAGGGGTACACGTTACAGAGTGTACGGTCGTAGCGAACCAACTGGAAAACCAATAGGAAGGAGAAAGGGAGATACATTTTGGACTTAGAGTTTCGTTATGTATGTGTGTACAGGATTTTAAATTGATTACTCACAGAACTTATTAAAGGGGGTGAAAGAAGAAATGGGCTGGGTTGTAAAAGTTGATAAAGAGAAGTGCGACGGAGATGGTGAATGTGTCGATGTCTGTCCGGTTGATGTATTTGAGATAGGTGAAGACGGCAAGTCAGATCCAGTCAACGAGGACGAATGCCTCGGCTGTGAAAGCTGTGTGGAAACCTGTCCAAAGGAAGCCATCACCCTTGAAGAGGTCTAATAGGACATTTGGTATCTTGCAGGGATTTCTGTGTAAAGACAGGTTAAGCAAACGCAAGAAAGGAGAGCGGACATGAGTGAAATAGGGCATGGCGGTAAGGAAATTGTCGAAAGGATCTTGGACCCCAAGGGAGCTGCCGGACTGGCTGACATGTGTGAGGAGATGCTGGCCGGTCTAAAGGTCATAAGGGCCTTCGCAAATGATGCGCAAAAGGACAAGATACTAAAGCTATTTCCCACCGCAAAATTCGATAGTGCTACCACCAGGAGTATCGAGCTGCTTTCCAGGGACGTAAAGGACAAGATGTTCGATTTGATCGTTAAGAAAAAGGCAGTAGATGTTATGGATGACTTCCTAAAGCAACAGGGCTAGAACGATCAGATTCTTTGGTAGAGAAGGCACCTCATGCAGATGGTAATCAAGTATCGGCAGGGGTCAGAAGAGAGTTTGAAACAGGATTCAAAAAGGTGGAAGGTCTTCGGATTGGGTGACATAGAAGGGGGGTGATCAAGGTAAACATTGTTCTGCTGGGAGAAGTATACTAGGAGAGTTTTCAAAGTTTTTAGAAAACAATGCAAGGAGGTAAAATTATGCCAAGTTACGTGATAAATGAAAAATGCGATGGTTGCAAAGGGCAGGATAAGACGGCTTGTATGCATATATGCCCCAACGATTTGATGGTTTTGGACAAGGAGAGGATGAACCCATACAATCAGGAGCCTGCCTATTGCTGGGAGTGTTATTGTTGTGTGAAGATATGTCCAACGCAGGCTATGGATGTAAGGGGGTATGCAGACTTTATGCCCCTTGGTGCTGCATCAACCCCACTGAGAGGAACAGAAGACATCATGTGGACAATCACATTCAGGGACGGGAGGATAAAGAGGTTTAAGTATCCAACAAGGACCACGACAGAGGGCTCAATAGCTCCATTTGAGGGATTTCCCGAGGCAAATGCAGCAGATATCAACAATCAGTTGCTCCTCGGAGAGCCTGACATAATGGGAGTAACAGAGCTTCCAACAAAGAAATAAATAGGAAAGGAGGCATGACTATGAGAGAGTTTACAACGGAAGTTGTCGATACTGATATATTGATACTCGGTGGAGGAATGGCCGGCTGTGGTGCTGCAGTAGAGGCTGCATACTGGGCAAAGCCACTGGGTTTAAAAGTGACACTCGTGGACAAGGCTGCCATTGACAGAAGTGGCCCTGTTGCGATGGGACTTTCTGCCATTAATACCTATATGGGAATGGACGGAAAGGTAACCCAAAATCCCCGTATGCCGGAAAGGTTTGTTGAATATGTGACAAATGATCAATGTGGTCTGGCAAGACAGGACCTCGTTTATGATGTTGCAAGGCATGTGGACTCAACCGTCAGACACTTCGATAAATGGGGTCTTCCTATATGGAAGGATGAGGCAGGAAACTTTCGAAAATCAGGTGAATGGCAGGTGATGATATCTGGCGAGAGTTACAAGGTCGTCGTGGCAGAAGCAGCAAAAAACGCTATGGCCACCCTTGGTGATAAAGGACAGATAATCGAAAGGGTTATGATCACGCATCTACTCAAGGATGACAATGAGCCCGACAGAGTCTGTGGAGCAATTGGCTTTAGCGTCAGGGAAGACAAGATCTATGTGTTTAAAGCTAAGGCAACTATCGCTCTAATGGGTGGTGCAGTCCATGTATTCAGGCCAAGGTCTCAGGGTGAAGGCTTTGGAAGGTCATGGATGCCGCCCTTTGTTAGCGGATCAATCTATGCCCTTGTACTCCAGGCAGGTGGTGAGCTTACACAGATGGATGTGACATTTGTTCCTCCGAGGTTCAAGGATTCCTATGGTCCTGTGGGCACATTCTTTCTGCTCTTTAAGACACCGGCAACAAATGGCTATGAAGGTGCATACGTTGGTGGATATCCAGAAGAGTTAGCGAAGTGGGCACCTTATTCAAATGCAAAGCCCTGTCCAACTGCTTTGAGAAACTATGAGATGATACTCTGTGCGAAGGAAGGCAAAACACCATTCCTCATGCACACAAATAAAGTGGCAGAAAGGCTTAAGAATGAGATAACAGATCCAAAGGCACTGAAGAAGGCGCTAAGAGAGTATGAAAACGAAGCATGGGAAGACTTCCTCGACATGACAATCTCAGGTGCTACAAACTGGGCTGCCCATAATGTCGATCCATTGGAAAAACCGATGGAGCTTCAGTTGTCAGACACTGTCTTCATAGGTTCACATGCCTGCTCTTGTGGTTCCTGGACCTGCGGTGCTGAAGATCTCATGCCAAAAGAATATGCCGATGCATTCCCTGAGCAGTATAACTGTATGACCACTGTCAAGGGTCTGTTTACAGCAGGTTGCGGAGTAGGTGCATGTGCCCATAAGTTTTCAAGTGGCTCACACGTACAGGGAAGGATCGCAGCAAAGTCAGCATTGAAGTATGCCAATGATAAGAAGGGCTATACGCCAACGCTGTCTGATGCTACAATAGCTAAATTCAAGGAAACAATATTGAAACCAATGACCGTCTATGATGAACAATGCGCATATACAACTAGTGACGATGTGAATCCTAACTATATCTCCCCGCATAGTTTCCTGTTCAGGCTGCAAAAGATAATGGGAGAATACGTTGGTGGATGGGAAACATTGTATGGAACAAATGACAAGCTGCTCGAGATCGCCCTCTGGAAGTTAGCGTTCTGCGAAGAGGATATAGAGAAGCTTGCTGCTAAAGATCTTCATGAGCTAATGAGGGCTTGGGAGACTGTCCACCGGTACTATGTGGGTGAGGCATGTGCAAGGACAAGGCTTGCCAGGAAAGAGTCAAGATGGCCCGGATACTACTATAAGCACGATTACCTCAAACTGGATGAAAATGAGAAACATTTTGTAAATGTGAAGTACGATATGGATAAGAAGGAATGGAGCGTGCTTGAAAGGCCAATGATCCCTATTCTTTAAGCGAGGTGTATCAATGGGGGCGACTGTAAGGTCGCCCCTACATTTTATCAGAGAATGGCCTATGAATGGAGAGTATGCTGAAAAATGCCGAGCACTCTTGGCGGAGGGCAGATTCAGATTCTCATGTCACAATGAGATTTCCTGTTTTAATACCTGTTGTGCTGATATAAATATCTTTCTCATGCCTTATGATATCCTGAGGATGAGAAGGGCTACGGGGTTGTCTTCGGGAGAATTCTTAAAGGGATACACCATTCCACTCTTAGCAGATCAGGGGTTGCCTTTAGTAGTGCTTAGGATGATGGAGGATGAAGATAAGATCTGCCCTTTTGTTACCTCTGATGGATGTAAGATATACCAGGATAGGCCATGGTCATGCAGGATGTATCCCGTATTCCCATCTTCAGAAGGAGGGTTCTTTATAGAAGAAGGGAACTCATGCCTTGGGTGCAAAGAGGAAAAATGGTGGACAATAGAAGGGTGGAAGAAGGATCAGGGGATCGATATCTATGATAAAATGAACGGATCTTATGAGGAGATCACGTTACATGATTACTTTCTGAAGGGGAATAAACTTGATCCAGGAAAGTCGAAAATGCTTTATATGGCCTGTTACGACCTGGATGAGTTTAAGAATTTTCTTTTTGAAACAAGATTCTTTGATATCTATGATGTGGAGAGGGAAATTATTGAAAGGGTAAAAGAAGACGAGGAAGAGCTCCTGAGTTTTGGATATAGATGGGTAAGATTCAATCTCTTTGGGGAAGATACATTAAGACTCAAAGATAAGGTATTTGATAAGATCCTGCAGGCTAACAGGAAAATTTAAAGGTTTATCCTTGGGTTCCATCTGTCTCTCTAAGTAAATTTGGCATACCTTGTTCTGGTTAATAAATATATATCTTTTTTGTAATTAAAGCCTCATGGTTGTAAGAGTTAGTTTGAGGCAATGGTTCAATTTCATCTTCCATAATTCGATAACTTTGAAGAGTAAGACAGAAAGGATTAATCCATGATAATGGATATGGGTGCCGTAGAACCTGTTAAACGCACACTGGATTCTAAATTCAAATTCATATGTCATAATGAGATGAGTTGCTTTACTGGATGTTGTAGCCGTACAAGTATAATTCTTACCCCCTATGACGTAGTAAGGATAAAAAATAGGTTGGGAATCTCTTCAGGAGATTTCCTCGAGAAATACACCTACACCTATATTGATGAAGAGATCTCACATCCTTATGCAGTACTTAAGGTGATGGATGACAATAAAGAGGGATGTCCATTTGTTACACCCGAGGGCTGCAGTATTTATGAAGACCGGCCTTCTAACTGTCGCTATTATCCTGTGGGTCAAGGTATCATGATAATTAGCTCAGAGGAAGGGCCGGTAAATGAAGAATTCTACTTCTTTATAAGAGATCCAAATTGTCTTGGTTATCAGGGAGACAAAGAGTGGACGATAGAGAGTTGGAGGGTTGACCAGGGAGCTGACCTATATGATGAGATGAACAAGGAGTGGAAGGAGATCCAGTTGAGGAGGAACACATCTGAGCAGTCCAAACTCGAGTCAAATAAACAGGCCATGCTTTACATGGCAAGTTATGATATAGATAAGTTCAAAAAATTTGTTTTTGAGAGCAAATTTCTCGATATCCTTGAGATTGATAAGGAGGAGGTCGAAAAGATAAAGGTTGATGAAATAGCACTGATGAAATTCGGGTTCAAATACCTGAAATACATCCTGATGCTTGAGGAAACGTTGAAAGTAAAGGAAGAATATAAAAAAGGGAAGCATCCACCTGAGGTGGAAGGTCCTGGGTCTGCTATTTAAAAGATAAGAAGGTATGAGGCTCTTTTCCCAGTTGGATAAAGTCGGTGATAAGAGAGTAGAAAAAATTTCTTTTAATAGGTAAAACCGATTTGTATAAACGTCATCACATGAATTCGTAAGTTAGGAGGGACATGGTGGAGAGAGAGGTTTTTGACGGAGGTATTCTTGTCATTGGGGGAGGAATTAGCGGGCTGACCACAGCCATCGAAGCCGCGGAAGTAGGATACAAGGTCTTCCTCGTGGAAAAACAGCCTTTTCTTGGTGGAAGGGTAGCCAGGGCCAACAAATACTATACCAAGCTCTGCCCCCCGTCCTGTGGGCTGGAGATCAACTTCAAGAGGATAAAGAGAAATCCGAATATCCAGTGGTTTACGCTGGCTGAGGTAGAAGCCGTTTCCGGTGAGGAAGGGAACTACGATGTGGCCATCAAAGTAAATCCTAGATACGTTAATGAGAACTGCACGGCCTGCGGAAAATGTGCCGAGGTCTGTAGTACAGAAATCCCCAATGAATTCAATTTGGGACTGGATAAGACCAAGGCAGCATATCTTCCGTACCCTATGGCTTTTCCCCTGCGATACGTGATAGCACCAGAGATTGTTGGGACAGAGGAAGCCAAGAAGTGTCTGGAGGCTTGCCAGTATGATGCGATCGATTTGGACATGCAGCCGGAAACGGTCAATGTCAAGGTCGGTGCTGTGGTTATCGCGACGGGTTGGGCGCCATACGATGCAACAAAGATTGATAATCTGGGTTTCGGTCAATGTCAAAATGTTATCACCAATGTGATGATGGAAAGGTTGGCAGCTCCTAACGGACCAACACGAGGGAAGATAGTGCGGCCATCTGATGGGAAAGAGGTTAAGAATGTCATATTTGCCCAGTGCGCCGGTTCGAGAGACGAAAATCATCTCCCCTACTGTTCAGGTGTATGTTGTTTGGCATCTTTAAAACAGGCCACGTACGTGAGGGAACAGAACCCCGAATCGAAGGCAACGATTTTTTACATAGATGTGAGGGCATTAGGCAGATTTGAGGACTTCTATACAAAGGTTCAGAGGGACGAGAATGTATCCCTGATCAAGGGAAAAGTAGCGAAGGTTGAAGAAGACCCGGCCACGAAGGATCCTATAGTGGAGGTAGAAGACACGTTGTCAGGGCAGAAGATCAGAGCTCAAGCCGATCTGGTTGTGTTAGCGACAGGAATGGTTCCGAGTACGGTAGAAGATAAAATCCCCGCCGATATAGCTTATGATGAATTTGGATTTATATGGTCTGATCCCTCAAAGGCAGGTATATATGGGGCCGGTTGTGCGAAGAGACCTACAGGGGTTGCTGCTTCGGTTCAGGATGCTACAGGGGCGGCGCTAAAGGCCATTCAAAGTACGGTAAGGAGGTAATCGATGGATAAGAAGATCGGGGTTTATATATGTGGTGGTTGTGAAATCGGAGAATCCCTTGATATAGAAGCCCTAGCGAATGTGGCGACTTTGAAATACAAAGTTCCCATTTGCAAGACCCACCCCATGTTGTGTAAAGAGGAGGGTTCTTCCCTCATAACTGGTGATATAGAAAAGGAAGGGGTGAATACCGTAGTCATCGCTGCCTGTTCCCCTAGAGAAAAGACCGATGTTTTCTCATACGATCCTACCATTATTTCCATGGAGAGGGTCAATTTGAGGGAGCACGTTGTCTGGTGCCATCCCCCGAAGGATGAAGACACTCAAATGCTGGCGGAAGATTACATGAGGATGGGGATCGCTAAGGCCCAAAAGATGCAGCCCTTAGAGCCGTTCAGTGAAGAGATAGACAAAACGGTCCTGGTAGTGGGAGGTGGAGTAACGGGAATGACCTCGGCGCTTGACGTGGCAAAGGCCGGGTACGAGGCTATTCTCGTTGAAAAAAATCCTGAACTGGGTGGATGGATGGCCAAACTGTGGAGACAATATCCAAAGTCTCCGCCGTACCGAGAACTCCAGGAAACAGGAATCGATACCTTGATCAAAGAGGTAAAATCCAATAGCAACATCAAGATATATACCGGCGCCAAGGTGGAGAAGACTGCGGGTGCACCGGGTTTGTTTGATGTCACCATAAGCCAGAATGGAAACTCAGAAACGGTACGGGTGGGATCGATCGTCGAGGCGACCGGTTGGCAGCCCTATGATGCCGAGAAACTCGGGCATCTGGGT
>JBDRGH010000514.1:0-3620 GCA_043818015.1 Pseudomonadota bacterium | reverse complement strand
GAATCAGCCTCTTCAGAAAGCATAAAACTTCCATCCCCTTCGCCACAGGCAAGGCTAAGGACTTTTTTACCTCTTACAAACTCCTTTGTAAACCTATAGCGGTGGAGATATTCATAGAGTGGGATGATGGAATCCTTCCCTTCTATCTCCAACTGTCTGGCAAGTCCCTCCTCGGCCTTCTTCTGTTCTTCAAAAATGGAGGGATTAGTAACAAGGTAAGAGTATCTTTTATGAATTATTTTCATAGTCTTTAAAAATGGCATTCGGCTACGGCTTGTCATTGTCGTTTCATCGGTTCGGATGCTAACCTCCGTTGTCGGTATATTAATGTGGTGAAAATCACCGTATTGTGAGAGTCTTATCCACATGTCCCAATCTTCATGGGCACCGAGAGTTACATCAAATAGACCAGCAACTTCTATCATATCTTTCCTGTGAACCACATTAAGAACTGGAATGTAGTTGAATATGAGCAATTGTTGACGGTCAAAATCATGGCTGTAAATGATCTTTTTTCCAACCGTGACATACCTATCTGTTATCCATTCCTGAAAAGCATGGTAAGAGTCAGTATACGCAACCTTATAATCATTATTTTCAAGAAATCCAACGAGGGTTTCAAGATGATTTGGATAATAGATATCGTCATCGTCTAAATATGCTATATATTTACCCTTCGCCGCTTTCAAACCGGTGTTCCTTGCTGCCGGAAGACCCCTGTTCTCTTTATGCTGGAGATAAATTATCTTGCCTTCTTTATTCAGCGCATCTATCACATCCTTTACATCGTCACCTGCATCATTTACCACAATGACTTCAAAGTTCTGGTAAGTCTGGGAGAGGACGCTCGTCAATGCCTCTTTGAGCATGTCCGGACGTTTATAGGTAGGGACAATCACGCTTACGAGAGGTTTTTGTCCTTCGACTTCTTTTTTAATCTTCTTACCCTCTGAATCCACAAGTCTTCTGTGAATCTCTGCCATTTCTTCACTCCTGGTAGAAGATATCTGCTCATCATGTAGCCTGTGCATGACAAGGGGTTCTTCCACCTGATGAAATTTGTACCCCTTCTTTGCTGCCTGAAGGTACATATGGTAATCTTCCACCATCTCAAGGTTCTCATTATATGGACATATCATTGCTACCTCATGCCGATATGTCACTGTAGGATGATAGATAAAGTTTCCTTCCTTCAGTCTTTCATAGGAAAAAGGATGACTTGGTATAAGTTCCTTCCCCCCGGAATCATCGAAGTGAAACATAGATGAATAGATGATATCTGCCTGGCTCTTTTCCATCTCTTCGCAGGCAGCTTCCAACCGATTGAGCAAATTTACATCGTCAGAGTCTGCCACAGCTATTATCTCACCTCGACTGAGGAGATTTCCTATATTTCGTGAAAAGGTTATACCATTGTGGCCAAAGTTATAATACTTTATTCTAATATCTTTGTAGGATTCTACCAGTTCTCTTGTATCGTCCGTGCTTCCATCATCAATAAGTATCAATTCCCAATCCGTCATGGTCTGAGCTAATATCGAGCCAATCGCCTCTTTTAAATAATGTGCTCTATTATAAGTAGGCATGACAACCGACACCTTAACCCGAGGATCTCCTTTAATATCTGCACATATTCCGGCAACAAGGGCCTCGTTAACCTTTTCCCTAAGGGCCAACCAGTCAGACCGAAATATCTTTTCCCTGATGATCATCGGTATCTTATCCACCTCATCGTAGGAAACCACCCGATCTTTCATACCGAGGTCAGAAAATATCCGCCTGATCTTTACGTCGTAATCTATGGCCAGTACCTGTTTTCCTACGTTAAGGGCACAGACCAAGGCATGAAGTCGCATCCCGATGAGCAGATCCACATTTTCAATGGCTCGGTCATAGGAAGCCTGTTTGGCCCTGTTTTTCATTTTTTGCCTGACCTGTTCATGAAACGCAGTATCACTTTCTGTATCGGTATCATTCTCTGTATATGGAAGAGAAAGTATTTCATAATCTACTGCAAGGTTATCCAGCATGGATGCCAGTCTTTCAACTATGTCTGGTGGCTCGTTGACCCACCTGCGGAAAGAAAAACCAATGGTACGTTTTTTCGTCTTGAAAATTGGGTCAGAAGCAAGGACTGCCCTAAAGCCATTGGCTTCTACCACCTTTTTTGACTCAGAGTCTCTCACCGTTATCAGATCCGCCCTGGCCAGATGTTCTATGAACTGCGGATGCCCTCCCTCTATGGTCTGAGCGTAATAGATAATCTTTTTCCCATTTTCCCTGGCGTATTTCACTTGTCTGTAACTGCTTATCCCCCTCGGCGTAATATGACTTCCGGAACCGATCACCAAAAGATCACACCAATCGATAAGGTCACGATCAAAGATCTCGGTCGTACTTACTCTTACCTCACCATATTTGCTCAGCGTCTTTAAAATCGGTTCTATGGAAAGATCGTCCCCGGTATTTCCTTGAAAGTACCACCCACAAAGAAGGATTCGCACCTGGCCATCTTTCCGGGACCTGGGAGCAGCCTCAATATGCTCACTTTTTTTATTTATGCCAGGGGATAAATTTTCTACTTCTTTTGGTAATAAATAATCTTGGATGCCTTCCCTTGTCGTACCGTCTTGGGCAGGAGAAAAAACCTCCTGGATCATCTGTTTTCGACAAAGTACTTCCTGTGCGTCAAAATCTGGTGTTGTTATTTGGACAAAATATTCAGTACTCATCAGATTTCTATTCACTAAAAAGTTATCAATGGAAGGGTCTGAAAGGTAACCCGCTTCTTTGCATCTCTGCAATAATCTTGTCCCCGGATAGGGCTGGGCTATATTTACCCATACGGATACGGGCCCTCCCAATTCTTTGATTCTCTGTAAGTAGTTAAAACCGTTTAAGAAACGTTTTTTATTTTCCCCGGGATAGCCTACAATGACGAAGATTGTAATACGAGGGATCTGTTGCTCAACGAGCGTCTTAATAACATCATAGGCTTTCCCTAAATCTAACTTCTTGTTCATCAGTTGGAGCATTTCTTCATCCCCATGCTCTAAAGCAACAACGATTTCTTGACAATTGGACTTCTTTATAAGCTTGGCGATGTCTGGATCGATTGTGTCGATCTTGATCCCATTCGGCGTTCTCCATATCAGGTTGTAACCCTTTTCATTTAATCGAACTAACCCCTCAAGAATATCCACCGTTCTATCCTTCTGGAGTGTAAAATTATCATCCTCTATTTCAAAGCAATTGATGCCATGATTCTTATTTAAATACTCGATCTCCGACAAAACATTTTCCGCGGACCTCGCCCGCCATCGATGGCCATAAACAGGGTGGATCGAACAGAACTCACAACTGAAGGGACACCCGCGAGAAGTGACCATCGAACCCGTCCGGTGTGTTCTATCGTTACGTGGTGAAATGTTATAGTACTGATCCATATTAGGTAACGTATCGTCTGGAAAGGGAAGGGTGTCTAAATCTTCTATCAAATCTGTTGATGAAAAATTTTCATCTTGAGTATACCCACGAGAGTAGACACCCTTGATCTCTTTCGGATCCGTTCCATTGGCTATTTGAAGGAGCGCCCTCTCGCCTTCACCTACTACAATCAG
>JBDRGH010000513.1:0-19732 GCA_043818015.1 Pseudomonadota bacterium | reverse complement strand
CTTTTGTCGTGAAAACCCGGGGGTATTGACATTTGCAATATTGTGTCCAACAACCTGGAGAGCTATCTGCTGGGTGAGCAGTGCTCTTTTCGCTATATCGGCGGTGAGACTTACACCTGACATTATATGATCCCCTCTTTTCTTGTACTACGAACGGTCTATACCTTTCCCCTTACTAACTTCCCATGCCTACTTACCTGCTGAAGTCGTCCGGTATCCAGGTAGGTAGATCCGGAAGACACTAAGCTAGTCAGCAGAGATAACGACCCTGTAAAGCAGTCAAGAGAGTGCGCTATGAGTGTTTCGTTTACCCTATTTATCTCTTGGATACTACTGAGTAGTGACAAAAGATTGGAACGGTAAGTCTTTAATTTCGCAGAGTAAGGTTCCTCTACTGCGTCGCTTAGATGCAAAAGGGTAAGTTTATGAGCGGGAATTTTCAGCTGTTCTGCCAGCCTCTCCGACAGTACTAGCCTAGCTTCTTCAAACGCCCGAGCCTGTAATATGAGGGTTTCCTTTTCCTTGTTGCTTTCATTCAAATCATCGAAAGCCAGACCTACTACTGCCTGTTTCTCTCTCTGGAGTATAAGAAGCAGGTTTTGATAGAGGGCAGTTTCTCTGTCCAGTGATGTCAAAAGATCTTCTAGTAAAGAATCCAAATAGCTCACCAACTTTTTCTTAATATACGATTGAAGAAGTATCTTCTTCGCTTACGCCGTCATACCAAACATGACGTATGGGTCTTCGGACATCGTCTATGGCCCTGGGAGGCCCTACAGAATCTCGTCTAAAAGGGACTCTTTTACTATTCTTGGCGCAACCTTCTCCCCCTTGACGTTATAGGTCTCATTCTCAATGGAGTTTTTGAGCTCAGTCACCTTGTCCTGCCGAACCTCAGGAACACTATCCAAAACCTTCTTTACCCTTTGAATATCCCTGGCTTTGGAAGAAAGTTGGACCTTTTCTTCCTCTGTTGCAGTTTCTTTAACGAGTTTCTTAGCCCGGTCACCTATCTTTCCACTTGCATTGGCATTCTGGATATAGGCTTCTAAGTTTATCACATGGTTTTTCCCAGAGACCTTCATTCTTCAACCTCCTCTTCTGTTGGCAAGCCACAATTCATTGTATCATGTATTATCGGCACGAAACAAGTTGAACTTTAGCTCTTTTATCCAGGTTAATTTTTGCAACACACATCGCATGAATCAACCCCGCAAAATCCTGGGTGCCAACAGAATCCCAGTTCCACCAATGTTTTTATAAACAGCACTTACGCAATCGATTCGGGATTGGTAGGTTTCCCATCCCTCCTCACTTCAAAATGAACATGATAACCAGTCGCTCTCCCAGTTTTGCCCATCAGAGCGACGGGTTGGGATTGTTTTACAACATCCCCCTTCTCTACCAGATTTTTCGAATTGTGAGCGTAGTAGGTCCTGTATCTATCCCCATGTTGAATTATCACCAGGTTACCATATCCTCCTTTTCTCCCGCTAAATACTACTTCACCGCTTCCAGAAGCATGGATCGTCTGGTCTTTCGAACCCGTTATGTCAACCCCATGATGAAATGCTATCTCACCGGTAATCGGGTCTTTCCTCAACCCATAAGAAGAGGATACTACCCCTCCCAAAGGCAATAAAAGTCCTTCGGTCTCTGGCTGTTGAGGACTTAGAGCCCTATTATCACCATTTAGCTGTCTTTGTAAGAGAGGAGACAAGCCTATACCACCGCGGGCGGCCATCTTTCTTGCTAACTCTTGATCCAACATTGAGGTATATATTTTCTCAGCCATCCCGCCGTCCAGTAGACCTGATTTTGGGATTGAGTCCCGCATGGTTTTCAGGACAAAATAGATAAGAAGGGATTCGAACTCCGCACAGCTCTCCTTAACATCCTCAGAAGTATCTTTACCTGAAGCAGTTTTTATACGGTCTTCAAGATTCCCTACTTTCTGCAACCTGTTGTTTAGGTCTATAGTTTGCCACGGGATATTTTTAGAAGAAATCATCTCTCATACCAGTTAACACTTGATGGTTCACACAGTCCACTTAAATGATCTCGAGAACCGCCTGAAGGGCACCAGCCGCCTTTATGGCCTGGAATATTGCGATCAAATCCCGGGGAGACACACCTATGGCATTCAGAGCCCTAACTACCTCCCCTATGCTTATGCTGGAAGGCACGAGCAGAAGCTGGGCTTTGTCTTCCTTGACAGTAATATCGGTCTCCGGTGTGACAGTCGTTTCGCCACTCGAAAACGGGAGCGGTTGCGATACCTTCGTCTTCTCCTTAATTTCAATACTGAGGTTTCCATGAGAAACGGCGATGGTTGAAATCCTTACGTTCTCTCCCATTACAACTGTACCGGTACGTTCATCAAGAACGACCTTTGCCACCGTATCCACGGTGACCTCCAGGTTCTCAATCGAAGCTACTAATTCAACAATTTTGCCCTGAAATCGAGGGGGAACACTCACCCTGACTGTCCTTGCATCCAACGAATCGGTTACATCCTCTGCCAATCTGTTATTAACTGCCTGGGTCAAACGAGAAACGGTAGTAAAATCTGGATTATGTAGGGTTATTAAAAGGCTATCTTTCTCGTTGAAATTGGACTGAACCTCTCTCTCTACGAGAGCACCTTCAATGATTCGTCCGACCGTGGGATGATTCTTTTGGACTCCTCCTCCAGCTCCCTCCATGGCAAATCCTCCCACTGAAATCGGTCCTTGAGCAACCGCATAAATCTCCCCGTCGGCAGCTTCGAGAGGGGTTAAAAGCAAGGTACCCCCCTGCAGACTCGTAGCGTCTCCAAGAGAAGAGACCAAGACATCAATCCTACTGCCTGCCTTCGCAAAAGAAGGCAAACTTGCCGTAACCACCACCGCAGCAACGTTCTTGACCTTAACATCCTTAGAGTTAACAGCTACCCCCATCCTTTCCAACATATTCACCAAACTCTGGACAGTAAATTTCGTATCTTTTTTATCACCGCTACCGTTTAACCCCACCACCAAACCATATCCAATTAACTGATTGGGGCGAACTCCTTCTATATCAGCAATATCCTTTACCCTGACAGCCCACAGGGGGTTTGCAGAATAAACCAGTGCCGTCAGGGCGACAAGTATGATACAGAATTTCAAATAACCTTTCTCCATCTTTAAGTTCCTTCTTCAGATTTCAGATCAGATCTTGATATTCCGTGCTCTCATTGCGAGCGACTGAGCCAAAGCCCAAAGCTGAGCAAAAGTCGGGGTTTAAAATGGCCAAACCCAATCGATAAATCTTGCAAGCCATCCAGGACGTTGCTTGTCGGCGAGAACTCCCTTACCAGTATACTCAATCCTGGCATCTGCCACATATGTAGACAGAACGGTATTGTCAGCCGATATGTCCTTCGGTCGCACTAAACCGCTGATGACTATTATTTGATCTTCGTTGTTAATGGTTACTCTCTTTCTACCTCTTATTACAAGATTACCGTTGGGCAACACCTTGATTACCCTGGCGGTAATACTCGCCGTTAGGTTCCCCTTTCGAACAGTCTTACCAGTACCATCGAAGGTATTTGCTGTTGTGGCACTGAGCGTGGGACTAAGGCCGTGTCCGCGTCCCCACATGTTCGGCACCCCCCAATCTGATGAAGGTAGACCTAAGAAGTTTGTTATACCTGCCGAAACGCTTGATTCTCTTCCAGTATTTGTAGTAGCCTCGCCAGAGGCATTCGACACCTCAACGATACTAATCGTAACAGTATCATTAACCCTTCTCGCCTTATGGTCCATAAACAAAACACTGTGAGAATTCTGCTCCGTCCAGAGCGATCCCTCATGTTTTTGCCCATATTCAGCTTCTTCGAAACTATAGTTGTAATCTTCAAAATCCTCTTTGGTGTGTCTGGCACTACCCGCGCAACCAAGAATTAAAATAAGTAGTCCTGACATGAAGAGGGATACATACCGCTGCACCAGTTTACCCTCCTAAAACTCGACCTTTACGGTACTGAAATTTACCACCCTACCATATACCTCCTTCCTGGAGGTAATATTTAAAACTCTAATTATCTCTCCGTTAAGCCCGTCTTCTCGAGCCTCTCCCGGTGTAGTAACCTTTAAAATATCTGTTTCAGCGACGATGGTCACCAAATCCCCCCGTTTTACTACGGGCGGTACGTCCAACAGATTGGCCGTTATAACAAAATTGGCAGCTATTGGCGCCTTTGTTCTTTTACCTATTACATCCTCAAGTCTGGTGATCATGCCCCGTGGTAGATCAGCGAGGTTCATCCTTTTCACATGGACATCTTCTCTCGATACTATCCTGTACTTCTCGAGGGGTATTGATGAAACCAGGACATCACCGAATACTTCTATTTCCACGGTTACCCAGATCTTTTTCTGAAATGTATCATTTACCGTGAAGACGACAGGTATCGATGTTCGACCCATAAAATCCCAGTATTTCGGAGGAACCACCTCATACGTAAGATTCCCTTTGGGAAGGATCAGGTCCGAGGAAGCATTAATCATCTTGATTCTCACAGACTCTTTGTTCCATGGCATCTTCTTATGTATATAGTTACCTATGATCTCCTCAGTCCTACTCTTTGGGATTCTGAGATAATCCCTGCACACCTCTATCCTCTCAGGATAACGGATGTCCACCATTGAGAGGTCAATCTTGTTCTGCTTTAAGCGAACTTCTATGTACTCCTTATCTATATGACGGGATTTGCTGGGCAATGGAGAACGTCCAATCACGAGAGTCTCCAATTTTTGGTTCAAAGAGAGGTCATCCCCCTTTATATCTGAGATTTTGCCTAACCGGATCATCTCTTCAGTGATGGTGGACTTCTCACGAATCGTGACACTGGTTATTCCTGCTTCCGAAGTAGATAGTGACACCAATAACGTGAACAGGCCAAAGGCTACTCCTAAGGTCAGAAGTTTGACAACCCTCAAATGAACAAAAGACCATTTCATTACCCACCACCTCTATCTAGCTGACAGGGAAAAGTTTCCTTTTGCACGACCACGTGCAGGTCCTAGAGTACATCTACCATCTCCAACGAGGAACCCATCTACCGAACAATGTTATTTGCCATCTGGAGCATTTGATCGGCCGTTTGTATGGCCTTTGAATTCACCTCGTAAGCCCTTTGACCAATAATCAAATTTACCATCTCTTCTACAACACTCACATTAGACATCTCTAAATAACCCTGGCTTATAGTTCCGAATCCGCTCGATCCGGGAGTGCCCGTAGAGGCCTCCCCTGACGCTGAAGTAGGGAGGTATAGACTCCTTCCTATGCTGTTCAACCCTGCTGGATTTGCAAACTTTGCCAGCTGAATTGTCCCTACTTCTGTGGGGTCGGTTTGCCCTGCTTGCATAACGGACACCGTACCATCAGTACCTACAGTTATGCTCAGCGTATCCGATGGTATGGTAATCTCGGGCTCCAAAGTATAACCGTCAGAGGTAACAACACGGCCTTCGCTATCCATTTTAAAAGACCCTGCTCGTGTATAGGCTACCTCTCCATTGGGCTGTAAGACTTGAAAAAATCCACTTCCGTCGATTGCCATGTCTAGGTCATTACCTGTTTGCTGGTAATCCCCCTGCATAAAAATCTTTTGAATAGCTACTGGCCTGGTTCCCTGCCCGAGTTGCATACCAGTAGGAATCTGCGTGCTACTTGAAGACGCCACTCCAGCCGGACGGAGTGTTTGGTACAACAGATCTTGAAAATCGGCCCGGCTTCTCTTAAAGCCGGCAGTATTAACGTTGGCCAGATTATTTGAGATCACATCAACATTTAGCTGCTGGGCCTCCATTCCAGAAGCCCCTATCCATATTGCACGAATCATTCTAAACCCCCCTTACATAAGCCTACCGACCTCGTTAACAGTCTTGTAAGTGGTTGTATCAAAGACTGCCTCTATCACCTTTTGATATGCCTCGTAGGCCCTATGTACGTCTATCATTAAAACCATTTCTTTGACGATATTTACGTTTGACATCTCAAGAAAACCCTGCTTTACTTTTACGTCTTTGGCTGCTACCTCCTTATTGGGTCCGGTACTCAGGCTAAAGAGGGAACTTCCGATCTTGTTCAAAGGATAAGGTCTCTGAAAATCAACAATTCTCAGTTTGCCCACCTCACTTCCACCGACTAAAATGGTCCCATCTGCTGTGATAGAAATATCGCTACCGTCTATGGTAATTTCCCCATTTTCACCCAGTACCGGCAACCCCTCTTGAGTCAACAATTTTCCCTGTGGACCGAGGGTAAAACTCCCATTCCTCGTGTACATAATCCCTTGCGGGCTCTTAATCGAAAAGAAGCCTTCACCCTGTAGAGCTAAGTCTAGCTGATTCCCTGTCTCTTTTATCATGCCAGGGGAGAAGTCCGTTCGAGTACCACCAAATGTGACCATGAGTCTATTCAACTGGGAAAGAGACAAAGAAAGTGGATTCGTAGCGATTGATCTCATCAACGAATCTCTCTGACTGGATTCTGGGGAATCGTCCGACGTTACCTTAAAAGTAGGCCTATCCCCCTTAAAACCAACAGTATTGACATTGGCAAGGTTGTTGGCCAAAACCTCCAGCCTTTTCTCTTGCACTAAGGCGCTCGACAATGGAATATAGGCACCTTGACTCAAGCTTCTACCTCCTTGATAAACCGGAGTTGTTGCTACCCTTGCTTGGTATTTCGTAAGATCTTTGAGATGCAAGAGATATGCCAACTCAATGCCAGGGGGTTTCTGGAAAATGGGAGGGTCTGTCGGCAGTCGATAATTGTCCGTTGAAAAGTGGTGAAAAAGCAATCGCTTCAGCTAGATCGCAATAAAGATGCCGGCGATCTGTGTTGTTCCACTGAGGGTCTAGGATATAACTACAGGAGTTTCCCGAGTTTTCGGTGAACCCGTTTGTCTCTGAGCGAAATTTGCTGGAGCAGTGGGGTACCCATCGAGGGTGAGCAGGAAGGGGAAAGCCAGCCCTTCAGAGGCTGGAAGGGGAAAGTATTCCCCACCTGCGAGCCCCGAAAGGGTCACTGCGGAAGCACTGAGCGAAGGGATAAAGGGGTTCACGTAAATAATGGGTTAGAGATGTGGAAATGAAGCAAAGAACACTCGTTGGTAAGATGATGTTCTGGGTTCGCAAAGTCAAGTTGGAGGCAATAGTTCTTCAAAAGTGAACTTTGAGTGCTCCTGGTTCTTATCTCTTGGTAGGTATCTCTTTTACGCAGCGAAACCCAAGCCAGTGCGCTCCATTGACGGGATCCTCAGGGGTCCAACGACACGTAACCCTAACGAAAGTCGCGGAACCCAAAAAGCATCCCCCACGCATAGGCAGAAGCTTTCCCTGCCACTGACCCTCACACATCTCCCACACATTGCCACACATATCATAGCACCCATACGGGCTCATCCCCTCGTCGAAGAGCCCGATTTCCGATGTATGCCCAAGACCGTATTCTCTAGAATTACATCTGCCAGGGAGGAATTCATGGCCCCATGCCCACAAACGCCCGTCCGTCCCACGCCCAGCTTTTTCCCACTGAGCCTCGGTCGGCAGGGATTTTTCGGCCCACTTAGCATAAACCCTTGCATCGTCCCAGCCCACAAAAACAACGGGTTGCATGGGTTGTCCCCATGAAGGTTGGTTCCAGAGCCAAGGCTCTCGGTGCCCTGTCTCTTCGACGAATTTGCGATACTGATAGTTGGTCACTGGATATCGATCAATGTAGTACGCATCGAGACCGACGATTCGAGCTGGTATCTCCGTAGCAAATACGGGGTTCGGCCTCTGATCTAACATGAATAACTGGCTCAGTTCTTTTTGGCTTATCCCCATAGTAAATGGGCCTTTGGGTACCAGTACCATCTCAGCTCCATCCAACGGGGAGACAATCCTCTCAGGAAGAGGCCCGGAGCCGAGATCTATCCTTATATCCCATCGATTCTCCACGGTGGTTCTCCCCTTCTACATGGTTACCTGCAAACGCATACACCCAGGTTCTTGAGAGTGATACAGAGACGGAGATGAATTAAGAAACAGAAAAACCCGGCAGATTTGTTTCGACTCGAGCGAAGTAGCCCAAAAGCAGGCTGAGGTGTGGGTGGCTACCTGTTTTCATCCGAACCGGTTACACATTCTACAAAGTAGAGAGGAATTTGTCAATGATTTCGTTCTCGTACCCCCGGTGATCTATTTCGTTCGTCCTGAAAAATCCCCTTCTCCGTTTCCTACAACAGGCCTTTTGACCCATCGGTAACTCGCGTCAAGCATTTTCAGAAACTCCCCGCCTGCGGCGGACTTACGGTCAAAGATTGTTTTGATGACCGCTCAAAGCAATTTTTGTTTGCGCAAAACCTATCGTATACAGATCCCCGTTGTGAGGGCTATACGGCTCGTGTTGATCCTTTTTGGAAATTGATCCCGACTCTCAGTGAAACTTGACCCCTCTGCCACCGAGCCATAGAGTCAGGTCAGTAAATTATCCCGGGCGATGATTGGGGACGATTTAATTCCTGCTCTCTTTTTCCACTTGATTTAGTATTCCATACCTGCTAGGTTACACTTAGTTTAACCAGATGAGCATTTGTCTGTCTCGTCACGACTAATAGCCCTTGAAGGTGTGTGGATGTTTTAGAGCGGATTGAATGAGATTACTTGCGGGGAGGTAAGGTTATGTTTTCCAAAAAGACCCTTGATAGGGTAAATGAGATGATGGAGGATTGGAAAGAGGAGGTAGAAGAGGTTTATGAGAAGAAACTTAAATTTGGGTCACCTCAATATAAGTCAGAATCCGGAATACCCGTTAAGTATGTCTATACCCCAGAAGATATAAAGACTTCGGAGGTGGAGATGCCCGGGGCCTTCCCCTATACGAGAGGAAACAGGGCGCTCGGCTATCAATACATGCCGTGGATGATCCAGATACTCCATGGTTACGGTACCAGTGAGGAAACGAGCGAACGTACTAAATACCTGGTAAAGGAGGGGATGAAAGGATATGGAGAAACGCCGGCGGTCCTCTTTGCGGTTGATACTCCCACGCATTGCGGATTTGATCCTGACAACCCCAAGGCACGGGGGATGGTGGGACTGGGTGGTGTCAACATAACCACTCTGGATGATATTGATACGTTGCTTAAGGATTATGACCTTCCTAAAACCCGGGTAGCCGATAATATCCGGTTCGCTTGCCTTCCGTTTTTGGCAATGTACGTAGTTTATGCGGAAGGGAGGGGATATAGAGCCGAGGATCTCAACGGCCAGAGCCAAAATGGCTTGGGGAATAGATCTTTGACTACGAACCTTCCATCGCCTACCCCTGATGCCCAGTACAAACTGGAGATCGAGTTGATAAAATACAGTTCGCAGAACATCCGGAGGTGGAACCATACAAACCTCTGTGGTTATGTCCTAGGGGAGATGAATGCTACACCTGCCCAAGAATTGGGCATCGTGCTCTCCAAGGCTATTGACCTTGTTGAAGGGGGCATAAAAGCCGGACTGCAACCGGACGAGTTTGTTCCCAGATTCAGTTCGCAGGTTCATCTGGGGATGGATTTCTTTGAGGAGGTAGCAAAGCTCAGGGCATGGAGAAGGATGTGGGCTAAGATTATGAAGGACAGATTTGGCTGCAAGGACCCGAGGTCTCTTCAATACCGGATCCATGTTCAGACTGCTGGTTCTTCGCTCACCTCCCAGCAGCCTTTGAATAACATAGCGAGGGCTACCTTACAGGTTCTGGCGAGCGTTCTGGGTGGTGTGCAGTCCATGCATACCAATTCCTATGACGAGGCTATCGGTTTGCCTTCCGAAGAAGCAGTTCGTACAGCTATACGTATTAACCAGATAGTCCTTCACGAGACAGGGATCCCCCATGTGACAGATCCATTAGGTGGGTCGTATTACTTAGAATGGCTTACCGACAAGGTAGAAGAGGAGACGGAGAAGGTCAGAAGTGAGATAGAAAGCAGGGGAGGCTATTTCGAGTGCATAAAGAACGGGTGGCTCCGCCAGCTTTTGGAGAAGCAGTGCGTAAAATGGCGTCAGGAGGTTGACAGTGGGGAGAGAATCGTCGTTGGTTTGAATAAGTTTAAGATAGATGAACAGGAAGAGGTTCCGACCTTTACGATATATCAGCCCGAGATTGAGGCCGAGGTGGTAAAGAGAACGGAAAAATGGAAGGCTAATCGGGATAACTCGAAGGTGACGGATTCACTGGAAAGAGTGAAGCAAGTTATGGCCGACTATGATACCGTGGAGAAGGCAGGTATCCTTATGCCTGCACTCATGGAGGCCGCCCGGGCTAAATGCACCTTGGGGGAGATGATGGAGGCGATTGTAGAGGTCAGTGGAGGGAGGATATATTCTACGTAGGAGGAAACCATGGTCAAAGACGGGAGCAAAGAAAAGGTGAAAACTTTAATGGCACGCTTTTCTCTGGATGGACATGACCGAGGCCTGTTGTCTCTGATGAGCAATTTTAAAGATGCAGGTATTGAGGTTGTGTATACGTACTTCAGTGATCCCAAGGAACTTGCCAAGGTGGCCCAAGAGGAGGATGCTGACGTTATCGGTGTTACAAGCTCCATGGGGCAGCACTTTTATGTCGCGTCTACCCTCTTGGAGTCGTTGAAGGAGCGAGGCGTAGATACACCTGTTATAATGGGAGGTGTTATCCCTACAAGAGATATACCGGAGCTTTTAGATATAGGTATAAAGAAGGTATTTGGACCGGGTTCTGCTCCGAGAGATGCCGTCGATTTCGTTTTTGGGCTTTCCGGTAAGAAATAGATCCCGCCGCTTTCACACCCAATCTCCGGAGTCACGTGACTGGATTGACTGGATGTTAAAGATACTATGGCTGCCGTTGTATGGTAGAGTTGGCGTTCTGCAAAGGGGACATAGATTATGCTTCTAGCACTTGCCCTGCCAAACATTTAGTACAAGCTGTAATTCCTTCCTTTGCTGCACGGTATTGAGACGTATCCTCAATAGAGCCTGACTAGTGCATCCTGAAAAATGAAAAATTTCCTTTGGAGCGAACATCTGCCTGTGCGTTGCCTGTCTGCCGTGCTGGCACAGGCAGGCACGCAGACAGGTGAACAGGATTTTTGGGTCAAAAAACCTGTGCTTCGGAGCGGAAAAGGGAATCTTTCAGAACGAGCTAACCAGCGCCAGTAGATGCGATATTCAATATACCGAGGCCCAGTCCTTCCTCATATCTCAAATACCTGCCATCTCTTCTTTGCAAATAGTCTCGGTAGAATGGACATATCGCACACGCCTAAAACCCGCCAGGGTTGACATGGCAGGAATGGTTCCTGAAAATCGGTTGTGTTTAAAGACGAGTTCTGGTAAATTGAAAACGTAGGGAAGAGTCGTCCAGATTGAATTGGCAGGAACCGGAAGTCTGTTTTCCTGTATACATGGAAGGTTGATTACTTTACAAGAAGGCAGGTAATGGGAGAGAATCTTGTTGAAAAGATCTTGAGAGAACATAGGATTTCGGGAAACCTATCCCCCGGTGAGACGATCTCAATTCGTGTAGACCAGGTTCTTACTCAGGATGCTACCGGTACGTTGACCTACCTTCAATTTGAGGCTATGCAGATTCCTAGGATACAGGCCCCCCTTGCCGTGTCCTATGTTGATCACAACATGTTACAGACCGATTTTAGAAATCCTGATGACCATTTGTACCTTCAGTCTGCGGCTGCCAAGTATGGAGCCTACTTTTCGAGACCGGGTAATGGAATATGCCACCAGGTGCATATGGAGAGGTTTGCGCTCCCCGGTCTTGTTCTTCTGGGTACAGACAGTCATACACCCGTGGCGGGTGCTATGGGAATGATAGCCATTGGGGCTGGCGGTCTTGATGTCGCAGCCGTTATGGCTGGTAGCAACTATGAATTCGAGATGCCAAGGGTTATGCTGATAAGACTTACGGGTAAACTCAACCGTCCATGGATAACAGCGATGGATGTGATACTGCAGGTATTACAAAGATTATCAGTAAAAGGAGGAGTGGGAAAGATTATAGAATATGGTGGCCCTGGAGTGGATACACTAAGTATCGTAGAACGGGCTACCATAACCAATATGGGAGTTGAACTGGGAGCCACTACATCCATTTTTCCGAGTGACGAGAGGACAAGGAATTATTTGAAAGCACAGGGCAGGGACAAAGGCTGGCGGTTTATTAAAGCAGATGAAGATGGTTCGTATGATGAGGAGATGGAATTGGATTTGGGTAAACTAGAGCCATTGATAGCCTGTCCCCATAGCCCTGATAATGTCGTGAAGACCGAAGAACTGACAGGGACAAAGGTGGATCAGGTATGTGTGGGCAGCTGTGCTAACTCCTCCTATCAGGTTATAAAATCTGTAGCCTCTATACTGAGGGGAAAGGTTATAGCTCCGTGGTGTAGTATGACGGTAAGCCCGGGATCGAGACAGGTATACGAGATGATGGCCAGAGAAGAAGATCTGGCAGATATAGCAGCAAGCGGAGTAAGAATTTTAGAGCCAGCCTGTGGTCCGTGTATAGGAATGGGGCAAGCTCCACCTACCAATGGAGTGTCTGTCAGGTCTTTCAATAGAAACTTTCAAGGGAGGAGCGGAACTGATTCTGCCATGGTTTATCTCTGTAATCCTCTGGTCGCATCGGCTGTAGCCTTAAAGGGGGTAATCGTCGATCCGAGAGAGATGGACGTGGATGTGGTTGAGGTGGAAGAGCCGGAGAGATTTCTGATAAACGATAGTATGATAATCCCACCTTCCCCCAGGCCGGAAGAGGTTGAGATAATCCGAGGCCCGAATATAAGGGGGATCCCAGTGAAGAACCCTTTGGAAGATGATATCTCCTGCACTGTTTTGCTAAAACTTGGAGATGACATAACCACTGACGATATTATGCCTGCTTCCTCTGGTGTACTTCCTCTCAGGTCAAATATACCTGCTATCTCCGATTTTGCTTTCTCCAAGACCGATAAGGATTTTGCGGGCAGGACTAAAAAGTTGGGGGGTGGGGTGATAGTAAGTGGGGATAATTATGGGCAGGGTTCTTCTAGGGAACATGCTGCGCTGGTTCCGATGTACTTGGGTGTGAAAGCTGTAATAGCCAAATCCTTTGCCCGAATTCATCGAAGTAACCTGATAAACTACGGGATTGTACCTTTTGAATTTCAGAAGGATGAAGATTATGAAAAGACAGAAGAGGGAGATGTGGTAGAAATTAAGAGGCTTAGGGAAGGTCTGGAGGCAGGGGGAGGTGTTACCCTCTATAATAAGTCTAAAGGCATGAATATCGCTATAAAGGCACCTTTAACTCAGCGAGAGCTAGAGATTCTAAAGGCAGGAGGATTGCTGAAATGGATAAAGAGGCCTTAGTTATAGTGGATCTGCAGAACGATTTCTGCGAGGGCGGTGCACTGGAGGTACCTGGGGCTTCAGAGATAATCCCCATAATCAACAAACTGGTGGATAGATTTGAGCTGGTTATAGCCACTCAAGACCATCATCCTCTTAATCACTGCAGTTTTAATATATGGCCGGTTCACTGTGTGGCTGGAACTGAGGGGGCAGAGTTCCACAGGGGGCTTCAGATTGACCGGATAAGACACGTTGTAAAGAAAGGGACGCAAGAAGAGAGAGAAGCTTATAGTGGCTTCCAGGAAACCGATTTGTCATTGTTCTTACATTCACAAGGGGTAACTAAGATCTATGTCTGCGGATTGGCTACTGACTACTGTGTAAAAGCGACTGCTTTAGATGGGTTGAAGGAAGGGTTTGAAGTGGTCGTGGTCGAAGATGCAATAAGGGCAGTAACTGAAGAGACTGGGGAAGCAGCCCTCAAGGAGATGGGAACTCAAGGGATAGAGTTTGTAAGAAGTGATTCTTGGGAGACTGAGTGAAGAAATATGAACTCATAGATCATACTGCGGATCTGGGAATGGAGATCTACGGCAGGGACTTGAAAGAACTCTTTGAGAACGCAGGAGAGGGATTATTTGACATAATATGTGACCTATCAGAAGTGGCAGAGTCTGTTGAAAAAGGAGTAACAGTAGATGCTGAAGACCTGGAACAGTTAATGTAGTATGGCTCGGGGAGCTTTTGTATGTACACGATACAGAAGGACTGCTTTTGAAACGCTTCGAGATTGAAGATATAGGAGAGAAAGGGCTCAAAGCCATTGTTTATGGCGAGGAGTTCACAGAGGTGAAGCATACCATAAAGACAGAGATTAAGGCCGTTACCTATCATCAGATTCAGGTGAGGCAAGAAGGAGGTAGGTGGGTCTCCAGGGTAATATTTGACCTTTAATAAACTGTTGCCCCAATCCCTTTTCGCTCTGTCCAAAAGGTTTTTTGATCCGCCAGAGGCGGACTAGCCACGAGGCGTCGTTTATTATGAAAAAGTATCCCTGAGCCTGAATCAATAAATGTTGATGGATTGAGAGGGATCAAAGGGTCAAGCAGTCAGGGATTCGAGTGAGATATATATACTCGACCCCTTGAATCCTGGAATCCCCGAATCCTTTTCACCATCTAATTGGGCCAAGAACTAAACGTTTTAATGACCGCTCAAAGGAGTTATCTGTCTGGGCAACAGCCTGTTAAATTTTGACAATACCGCTCCAAAAGGGAGGTGACAAGTATGAAGGAAGAAGTGTCTATGAGAATCCAAAAGATAGACGATTACCGCTGGAGGATACCTAAAACCGCCAAGATGAAGACCGACGGTGTAGTCTATGCTGATGAAAAGATGATGGAGAGCATTAAGAAAGACCAAAGTCTTCTCCAGGTGGCTAATGTAGCCTGGCTTCCTGGAATAGTAGGCTACTCCTTGGCGATGCCAGACATCCACTGGGGTTATGGGTTTCCCATTGGAGGTGTTGCGGCCTTTGACGTAGATAAAGGTATTGTCTCCCCTGGAGGTGTCGGATACGATATCAACTGAGGAGTGAGACTAATGCGCTCAGGATTGAGCCGCGGGGATATTGAGAATAAGATAGATATCCTTATAGATAGGCTTTTTGTCAACATCCCGTCTGGGGTAGGGTCGCACCGAAAGGATCTGAAGCTAAGTAAAGAAAGGGAGAAAAAGGTTTTGTTAAAGGGAGCTCCGTGGGCTGTCGATCACGGTTACGGCGTTGCAGAAGACTTAGAACACATTGAGGAAAGAGGATGCATACCGAATGCAGACCCGGAGTTGGTTTCCGAGAGAGCCCTAGAACGCGGTAGGAACCAACTGGGGACCCTGGGTTCGGGAAACCACTTCGTTGAGATAGGTTTTGTATCTGAGATATATGACTCTGACTTGGCCCAGGCTTTAGGGCTAGAGGAGGAACAGGTAACCGTCATAATCCATACGGGATCAAGGGGATTAGGACATCAAATATGTGACGATTATATAAAGGTTATGCTCCGTGCTTCTAGTAAATACGGCATTGAACTTCCCGACAAGCAGCTGTGCTGCGCCCCGGTGGACTCTGAAGAAGGAAGACAGTATCTAGCAGCAATGGCCTGTGCTGCCAATTTCGCCTTTGCCAACCGTCAGATGATAACCCATTGGGTTAGGGAGACCCTGGAGCAGGTATTGAAGATGGGCCCGAAGGATCTCCAGCTTGACCTGATATATGACGTATGCCACAATATAGCCAAGATCGAAGAACACCAGATTGATGGGAAAAAGAGGAGGTTGTGTGTCCATAGAAAAGGGGCCACACGCGCATTCCCTCCAAATCATCCGGATGTTCCAAAGGATTATCAGGTAACAGGTCAGCCGGTATTAATTCCGGGTGATATGGGGAGATACTCTTATATTCTGGTGGGGACGGAAAGGGCTTTGCAAGAGACCTTCGGTAGTACCTGTCATGGGGCAGGGAGGATGCTAAGTAGGCACCAGGCAATAAAGGTAGCCAAAGGCAGGGACATTGCCAGGGAACTGAAAAATCAAGGTATTACAGTCCGTTCGGCGGGGAGGGCTACCGTCATGGAAGAGATATCGGATGCATATAAGGACGTGACCGATGTTGTGGAAGTGGTGCATAATGCCGGTATCAGCAGGAAGGTAGCGAAGCTCAGGCCGATGGGCGTAATCAAGGGCTAATGGCCTTACATGGCCCTGACCGGTTGACAAAAGTTCAGTGGTCTTGCCGAAAAACTACGCTCTTTTGAATTGCTCATGTGGGCAGTTTGGAACTGGCTGGTTCATAAATCGAGGAACCACTTTGAATATTTACCAAAAAGACCAGTTTTTTGCAGAGCTTTTTGACAACTCACAACGAGGAGCGGGATACCCTTGAGCTGTGTAGATTTGCACGTACATACGACTGCATCTGATGGCACTCTGACTCCCGGTGAGGTAGTAAGATATGCCAAGACGAAGCAATTGAAAGCCATTGCTATAACCGATCATGACACTTTAGAGGGGAACCAGGAGGCGATGGAGGAAGGGATGAGAATAGGGTTGGAGGTCCTTCCTGGCGTGGAGATAAGTGTGGAATGCCTTTATGGGACTATGCACTTGTTGGGCTACTTAATTGATATAGACAATAGTTTTCTGAACGAACGATTGGGGGTTCTGCAGCGAGCGAGATCGGAGAGGAACTCAAAGATGCTGGGTAGGTTAATAGATTTAGGGGTAGTAATAGATTATGGTGATATTCAAGAGATAGCCGGAGGAGGACAGATAGGGAGACCCCATTTTGCCCAGGCTATTGTGAAGCGAGGGTATAGTTCGACCCCCCGAGAGGCATTTCAAAGGTTTTTAAAAAAAGGGGCCCCAGCCTACGTTGATAAGTTCCGTTTTGAACCTGAGGAGGCCCTTGGACTGATTCGGAACTCCAGGGGTATCCCTGTACTGGCTCATCCGTGCACGCTCGGTGATTTAGGTGCGAGGGAGTTCGAAAGCTTTGTGCTGCAGCTTATTGAGTGGGGACTAAAGGGGATAGAGGTATATTACCCTGACCACAAAAATGAACAGATTGCCTATTACAGGTACTTAGCAGAGAAACACAAGATTTTGATTACAGCCGGATCGGACTACCATGGTTCCAACAAGCCGGGGGTAGAGATAGGGGTTAGCAACGCTGGGGCACAAGTTTCCTGTTCATTGGTTGATGCCATGAAAGAGTCGAGGAGAATGAGTTGAGGGAATTTTGATGGGTAGCGATGAACAAGAGATGGTCGAAAACGGACATGGTGAAAAGGTTGGGGATGAGAAGCCAACGGGCACTTCTTTAGTCCGATTTGATCTCGTACAGCGGTATCTGATGGAAATCAGACGTTATCCCCTGCTTACTGCAGGGGAAGAACGCAGGCTAGCTATAAAGCATAAGGAGGAGGGCGACATAGAAGCGGCCTATAAGTTAATTACGGCCAATCTGAGGCTGGTTGTTAAGATTGCACTTGAGTTTCAGAGGCACTGGATGATGAACCTTCTCGATTTAATTCAGGAGGGTAATATTGGATTAATGCAAGCGGTTAAAAAGTTTGATCCGTACAAGGGGGCTAAGCTCTCTTATTACGCATCCTTTTGGATCAAGGCGTATATATTAAAATTTATAATCGATAACTGGAGGCTGGTAAAGATCGGTACGACTCAATCGCAAAGGCGGCTATTCTTCAACCTGATGAAAGAGAAAAAGAAGCTGGATGCTCTGGGTTATGATCCCCATCCAAAATTATTGGCGGAGAGGCTAGATACTACAGAGAAAGACGTTGTAGAGATGGATCAAAGGCTTGGAAGCTGGGAGGTTTCATTGGAGAGTCCAGTTAGCGGTGATTCTGACAGGATGCATAAAGATCTTTTACCCGCTAAGGATATGGCTTACGACGAGGTACTGATGGAATCTGAGATGAGAGGGGTGTTCCTTGGAAAGTTAGAGGAATTCCACAAGACCTTAAAAGATATAGAGTTGTATATCTTTGAGAATAGACTCATCTCTGATTCCCCATTGACTTTGCAGGAGATAGGAGATAAATACGGGCTTTCAAAAGAAAGGATCCGCCAGATCGAAAAGAGGCTTAAGGAAAAGATCCGGGTCTTTTTGAAAGAAGAGATCCCGGATCTTGATACGTACGATTTCAGAGTTGGGGACAGATAAACTTTTTCCGGGAACCCTACTAAAAAAGCTTGACATATTCAACGACTAAATGTTAAGTAGGTGATCTTATCAACGTCTTCTGTCTTCGGAGGAGAAACCTTGGCAACTCATAAGTCAGCAATTAAACAAGACAGACAGAGTAAGAAACGCAGAATGAGAAATGTCAGAATCAAATCGTATGTAAAGACAGTGACAAAGAGGGTACGAAAGGCTGTTGACGAGAAAGATGTTGGGGGTATTAGCGAATCTTTAGCAAAGGCTATTTCGGCTTATGATAGGGCAGCTTCAAAGGGCGTAATTCATAAGAAAACGGCTTCGAGAAAGATTTCGAGGCTAACGAAAAGGGTCAACTCGGTGACCTCTCATCCAGGAGAGCAAACCTCTAATAAATAAATTCGTTCCGAGGCTTTCCATCATTTGCTTTTTCAAAGCACGTTTGTTTACCATATTCCCCTCTATCCTTGAGCGGAATTTTTTCATCTATATGAGGTAGATACCTAGCAAAGATTACCCCCCACGTGTTTTCCTGGTATCCACATCGTATTCATCAGGGTCGTTTGCCCTCGTGTACAATGGTGTCTTCAACTACCAAGTCTAATATCCTTTTCCTCGCGACACTCAGTACTCAAATATTTCTAGGGCATTGAAGAAGTACGCGATTTCAAAAATCGCGGTTTCGGGAGCGTCTGAACCGTGGACGATGTTTCTCTCTATATCAGAAGCGAACTCCCTTCTGATAGTTCCTTGCTCAGCTTCTTGTGGATTGGTAGACCCCATGATTTCGCGGTTCTTCGCTATGGCGTTCGCTCCTTCCAAGACCATCAACACTACTGGACCGGAGGACATAAAATCAATGAGACTATCAAAAAAACCCTTACCCTTGTGCACGTAGTAGAACCCCTCGGCCTCTTTTTTAGTCATCCACAACATCTTCATGGCGGCAACTTTCAAACCATTGTTTTCAAATCTCTTGACAACCTCTCCAATGATGCCCTTCTCAACCCCGTCGGGTTTAATGATAGATAGAGTTTTTTCCATGGAACCTCCTGACCGAGAGATGAACGTTGCTATGCCCTGCCGATTTTTTAGAGATGGCTGGATAATTTTACAAAAAGGTGGGGACATGGAATGCAAGAATGTGTCCCCACCTTTTCAATATCATCACCGATTATGTTTGTCAAGTCGAATGGCCATCAATGGCTAAGAAGGCTCTGAAACAATATTTCTTGGTCAGCCGATAATTGATTCTTGAGTTTGCTCTCAAGGGGGCTTTTTACGGAGGAGAGCATTCTTTCACGACGGTGGTAAAGAATTGTTGACAGAATACCCGGATATGGTATAAGTACTTGTACAGAAGGCAGAATTGCAGAGTTCGTGGAAGATGGTTGAGATTTAGTTTGTTTGAAAGGGACACAGAGTAAAAGATTCGAAAGAATCGGTAATTAAATAAAAATAGCGAAAAAGGAGAGAAATAGTCGTTGAATTGTTTGTGATGCGTTATAATGGGTGTCATTTGCCATTGATTTTCAGGATGATTGTTGTTATTATGAACGTTTATGCTGGCGTAGCTCAATTGGTAGAGCAGCTG
>JBDRGH010000512.1:0-10583 GCA_043818015.1 Pseudomonadota bacterium | reverse complement strand
GCAAGGCCCGCCCTGGCGCAAGCGCCAGCGTCTGGGCCAGGGAGTCAGGGATTCGAGTGAGGAATCATCGAATCCTTTTCACCAACTAAACGCTCATGCCCCATGGGGCACCACGAAGCATGAAAATAACTTGCAGATGAGAGGTTTTATTTTCGTAGTAAATGGGAGAAGAACCATAATGAACCACTCATACGGAAAAGTTGGTTTTCTTTGGGTACTGGTGCTTGTAGTAACGGTCTTTCTGCTACAGATTACTTCTGTTTGGGCAGGAGAACATTCGGTAAGGGCAGACCAGAGGGAAAGTGCGCATGGAGAAGCTTTGCATTCTGGAGACGATAAGACTTCTGGAGAAGAACATCTTCTGGGGGGAAAATTACCCCTTTGGTCCGTGATTCCTTTTGCCGGAATTCTTCTCTCCATTGCTCTCTTCCCCCTTTTTGCCCCTCATTTCTGGCATAACCACTTTCCCAAGATATCGGCTTTCTGGGCCTTGGTTTTTGCAATCCCCTTTCTCATAGTATATGGCGACGAGGCCCTCTATGAGATCTTGCATATCTATTTCATTGATTACATACCGTTTATTATACTCCTATGGGCACTGTTTACCATATCGGGAGGCATCCTCGTTAAGGGGACATTACGAGGTACTCCTCTTGTAAACACCGCTATCCTATTGATAGGAACCATTATTGCGTCGTGGGTGGGGACTACAGGGGCATCCATGTTGCTTATCCGTCCTATTTTGCGGGCCAACGCTGACAGGAAACGCAAGATACATATAGTGGTCTTCTTCATATTTCTGGTGAGCAATATCGGTGGCTCTCTTACCCCCCTCGGGGACCCCCCGCTTTTCCTTGGGTTCCTTCATGGAGTCCCTTTCTTCTGGACATTTAATATATTTCCCCACATGGCCTTTGTGAGCCTCATACTGCTGCCGGGATTTTTTCTCTTCGACTATATAATGTATACTAGGGAGAAGGTGCCGAAAGAATCGATTGGTGGGGAGATGGAACCAATTAGGGTGGAAGGCCTCTTCAACTTGCTGTTTCTTGGTGGGGTATTGGGAGCGGTTTTATTGAGCGGTTTTTGGCGAGCCGGAGAGGTTTCCTTCTTTAAGATACACCTCCAGGTACAGAGTCTGATACGAGACGGGTTGATGCTATTGATGGGTATACTTTCCCTTGTAGTTACCCCCAAGAAACTCAGGGAGGAAAACGAATTCACCTGGTTTCCGATAAAAGAGGTAGCCTACCTCTTTGCCGGGATATTTATGACGATTATCCCGGCCTTGGCGATCCTTAAAGCAGGAACAGGGGGGAGCTTGAAGTTTCTGTTAGAGGCGGTAAAGGAGCCTGCACACTACTACTGGATTACAGGAGGGCTCTCGAGCTTCCTTGATAATGCTCCTACTTATCTTACTTTTTTGAACTCCGCTTTGGGGAATTTTTTTGCCGGGGTACCTGAACTCCAGGCTGTCTCTTCCTTAATAGAGCAGAAAGAGATTTATCTGAAGGCCATATCTGCGGGGGCGGTCTTTATGGGGGCCAATACATACATCGGTAACGCCCCAAATTTCATGGTCAAATCTATTGCAGAAGAAAACGGCATTGCGATGCCAAGCTTTTTCGGTTATATGTTAAAGTACTCAATACCTATTCTGATACCCCTCTTCGTTCTGGTTACACTGGTTTTCTTTTAGTTTTCCTTTCAATCTACTTGCTTCAGCACGATCTAGAGAGCAGAGAGTGTTACTATCCAGTGGAAACCTTTGAAGAACGATGTTTTGTCTAACGGTATCCCTCAGAGGGAATTCATCCCGATTTTATCGGGACTTGGGGAACCTCTTGAACGTCCGTAATATAAACAATGCACCTGTTTGACCAGCCAGAGGCCGGGCGTTTGCGAAGTGAGACTCAGCCACGCTCTCTGGGATGGTTCTCTTGACACACAATGAGTCTCCTGCTATACTTTTTAAGCAAGGGCAAGCTGTTAACAGTAATCTTCTTTAAAACTCATTCTGCGTTGTTCCCAGTCCATCACTATTCTAAAGTCCCTGGAGTTTCCCGAGTTTCTGGCGAAGTATTTTCGGAACACCATGATTTCATTGCTAATCTGGCATTATTTAAGTGAACCCCTTTATCCCTTCGCTCACTGCTTCCGCAGTGACCCTCTCGGGGTTCGCAGGTGGGGAATACTTTCCCCTTCCAGCCCCTTCGGGCTGGCTTTCCCCTTCCTGCTCACCCTTGACCTGTCTGCGTGCCTGCCTGTGCCAGCACGGCAGACAGGCAACGCACAGGCAGGTGGGTACCCCACTGCTCCAGCAAATTTCGCCATGAGACAAAGGAGTTCACTATAAATTCGGAAAACTCCAGTAAAGTCGCCGTTGACAACGGCCTATTTAGTCTATCCTGAAAAATGAAAAATTTCCTTTGGAGCGAACATGAGCAGGATTTTTGGGGTACCCATCTGGGCGAAGTGGAAGATGCGCATTTTCAGGTGTTTGAGCCCGAAGGGCGAGTTTCTGAAAATGCCTGTAGCAAGCCCTAGATGGGTCAAAAAACCTGCTCTAGGAAGCGGAAAAGGGAATTTTTCAGGACGAACTATTTAGGCTTTATCCTGCACACTTTGGCCTTGTTCAGAAGCTACGAGGACGCATTGTCCACAAGCTACTTAGAAAAAGACCGTCGACACTATCCCGCTGCCGGGACGGGATGGGGTCAAAGGACGAAATAAGTATGGTAAGCAACCTAGGCGAACCACAGGTCTCGCAGGTCATACAGTCGATCGCTGATTGCATGTTCGAGACATTAGTGGAGACATTTCCAGTCTGCTCAGCCAGTGATGAGTTCCATTACTTCCCTCAGATCCAGCCTCCCCAGCGCGATTGGTTCGTGTGGGATGACTTTTCACCAGAAACCGTCGAAGAAGTTGCACGTAAGCTTTCAATGTGGGAGGAAGCTCTCAGGCGGCCACCAGGAAACCATCTAGGCCAAAATGCCCTCATCGACGTCTCCATGATCCGCCGGGTCGCATCTACCCTTCGCGAAGAGCTTACCGAGGTCCGTTTTCAGCAAACCCAGCCCACGTTTTATCTCACGATTGCTGGTATTGGGCTGGCGGAGGTGTTGGATCATGATCAGATAGCCTGGGAGAATCGGGTCAGGGGCCTTCCGAGGTTCCTGGATCGGGCTCGGATGAATCTCGATTGCATCCCCACCCTGTTCCGGGATCTGGGCCTTGAGATGGCGAGAGATACCAAGGCATGGCTTGCCTCTATCGGAGGCAGTCGGTCAGGGCTTGGACCCGTTCTCACTGCCCTTGAGCGTTTTGAAGACCATCTCCGTATTGTATCAACCCGAGAGAGTTTCCTTCTCGCCCCAGAGCTACTCGAACGAATCATCTCCCATCACGTCGGTTGCGCGATGGAGATACAAGAGATTCGAGAGGAGCTCAATGAGGAAATCGTTGAGATGGAAAAGATCATGAATAAAGAGTCCCAAAGGGTGAATCCAGGACGATCGTGGCAAGAAGCAGTTGAATCGATCCCCTTAGCCCCCCTACCGGAGGATGGTATCCTCGGATTATATCGTAACGCGGTACTCGACGCCGGGGAGCACTGCCTACAACAAGGTCTAATTACGCACGATTTGTTTCATGCCTGTCCGGTTCGTGTGGAGCCTACCCCTGTTTACCTTTCTGCCGTTCGGAGCGCAGCCGGCTATAGCATGCCTCCTGGTCACCCTCCAAGCGGTGGCACGTTTTTTATCGTTGACTTGGACATTCCAAATGATCAACGGCAACTCCTTCACCGCGATTGCCGTATGGTCGCCGCTCATGAGACCTACCCTGGTCACCATCTTCTGGATGCGTCGCGGTGGAACCTCGAGAGGGTCATGCGTCGGCCAATCGAGTTTCCACTTTTTTATGAGGGTGGGCCTGCTTTGCTGAGGAGCTCATGAGCCATACTGGCTATTTCCAGGCGCCTACGGACAGCCTTCTTCTTGCGAGACGTCATTTCTGGAGGGCAATTCGAGGCAAGGTGGATCTTGAGATTCAAGTCGGGAAGATGGATCTGGAAGCCGCTGCTTCCTGCTTTACGCTCGCAGGAATGAATAAACACCGGGCATTATCCGCTGTACGAAGGTACGCCCTGAAGCCCGGATATCAGCTATGCTACACGATGGGCCTGCGGCCCTTCAGGAGGCTCTACGAACGTTTCGGTGGAGATCGTCCCCGTGACTTCGCGGTAAAAGTACTGGCTCTAGGGCAGATCGGCCTTGATAATCTGGAAGAGGCACTGACGCCGTGAGCCCTCTGTGCACGTTTGGTTTTAACCACTGGAAGGAGGAAGTTGGTGGAAGACTTTTTGGGATATCATTCAGAGTGGAACCTGGGTAGCCCCGGGGGATGGGACTATCAGCGAACTACCCAGCAGATCGGGAAAATAGTCTGGGAGAAGCTGAATCGGATACGGCCGATCGGCGTGAACCTTGACTTTGAACACCCCTTGCTTTACCCGGTGGTTGGTTTTACACAGATGCTTATCGAGGCGCATCGCCGTCGTGAAGGATCTACCCCTGGAGTTGTGGCGGTAGTCGCCGAGGAGGACACGCTTACCGATGTGACTGAGAACATCAACCTAGCCCACCGCCTTAATGCGGTTGATGGCATAACAGGTGTGCTGACAGCGCCCCATGAACTTGAGCTAAGAAACGGGAGAGTACGCTTTCGGGGACAGCACGTTTCCTTGATCTTCATGGACTTCAACACCGATGTGCTTCTTGACCTGCACCGTAAGCAGAACCTGGCTCCATTGATGCAGGCAGTGCGGGAAAATAGGGTAATCAATCCTCGGGGCACTGAGCCGATCAACGTGAAAAGCATGTTTGAGGTTCTCACTGGTCCTCATCGCAGCCGGTTCCATCCAGAGATCGTGAAGCGCACACCCTGGACTCGCCAGTTTTACGCCCGAAAAACCGAGGGCCCGAGGGGCGAGGAGATAGACGATCTTCTTGAGTGGACCCGCGCTAACTGGGATACCTTAGTGCTGAAGCCCGAAAGGGGTTACTCTGGGAAAGGGGTACGTGTGGGCGGGGTCAACAAAGACGTTGATGAAGCTATAGACCTCGCTCTCAAAGAGGAAAACTATATCGTTCAGGAGAAGATCCCTCTCGAGTTCTGGGCCGAAGAGAACCCCGAGCTTGACCCAACAGAACGGCGCGTGGTCATAGCTCGTTATCAAACGGATTTTCGTTGCCTGATGGGGCCTGCTGTGGTCTTTGGCTTCCTGTGCCGTTTTGGAGGGGTGCCTACCAATGTTGGCAGCGGTGGGGGAGTTCAACCCTTGGGCGTGTTACGCTCTCCGATCAGTATAAAAGAGGCGGTGGCCAGAATCAACCGTGCCCTTCTGGAGTCCAAGTACGATGACCTGCTTGAGGTGGTCGACACGCAAAAAGCCATGGCCTTAGAGGAGAAATTTACCTATCTGTTGGGACCTATCAAGATCACTCTCCGGCCTCGGGTGATCACAACCGGCCAGATTGAGGCTCTCAAAGCGTACTGTGCTGCTATCTGGGCGGACTGTTTGACACTCGAAAAGATGTGGTTTTCAGGGGAGCTGGACGATATCATCAAAATCGAGGCCGAGGAACTTGAGATCGCTCGATCCCAGCCTTGGCGCGGTTCCGAGGCGATTATCGCCTCGGATGGTCTTTTCAACTTTGGCGCACACGTGGAGCCATCATGACCATCAAGGTTGATCCTGAGTGGTGGAAGACTCTTTTTGACGAGGTCTATCTTTTGACCGATGCCCGATCAGTTTGTGACCACGAGCTCACCGGCCGTGAGGTTGACGTCATCTGCGACCTTCTCCCTATCCGTACCGAGGACCGCATTCTGGATCTATGCGGGGGTCACGGACGGCACAGCTTTGCGCTTTGCGGGCGCGGTTATAAGAACTGCACCGTTCTGGATTATTCCTCATACCTGATCAATCGCGGCAAGGAGTGCGCTTCCAATAGTGGTCACTTCATTGGCTTCGTCCAGGGCGACGTCAGAAGCATGGGATTCGGGTCCGACGCCTTCCACCATGTTCTGATCATGGGAAATTCCCTGGGATATATTCTGGATCCCGATGCCGACCGGTCAATTCTGACCGAGGCCTACCGTATCCTTCGCCGGCGGGGCTGGCTACTGATTGACGTAGCCGATGGGGCCTCCGCGAGAGCCCACTTTAATCCCAGCGCGTGGCACGAGATCGGCCCTGACATTGTGGTCTGCCGGGAACGCGAGATGAATGGAGATACCATACGGTCTCGCGAGGTAGTTATAAGCAAAACCAGGGGCCTTATTCACGACCGCACTTACTCCATTCGCCTTTACGACCCGGAAACGCTGGCAGCACTCACGGGGGGGGCGAGCTTTACCGAGATAAAGATCCATACTGAGTTCGCGCCCCGCAAAGACGGAGGCGACCACGGCTTCATGAACCACCGCATGATACTGACAGCGCAAAAGCCATAGGTGGAAACGTACTCGACAACCACCGGAAAAACCAACTCCCTGTTCTTTTTTCGCTCCTCCGTACCTCACACGACTCAGTCTGTCTATGAAACAGGGCGTGATTTCAGATGGTACAGTCGGAGTGACTGCTGTCGGAATAGAATAGGCCGGCCAGTCTCAGAGTTCGTTCGTAGGTGCCTTCGTGCGGTTGTCCACCGTGGGGATGGAATCGGTGATGGATACTTTTTTCAAAATCGCTTCATTAAACTCTTTTGCCTCTTCCGTTCCTTCCTCAGGGGCCCATTCTGGGTAATGTTTAACCGAGCTTTCTACAAAGGGTCCTTCTTTGACCTCATACAGAACAGAATCCTCTTCTAATCCGATAAAGGAGTGCCATACCTGTGCACCTATCTCAACACCGATATTACCCAGTTTATGGTCCAGAACAATATAGTCCTTAATTTCGCCTGAATCGTGATATTCTAGAATCAGGACCCGACCTTTAATGAGGATAAAAACCTCCGTTTTATCCGGGTTCTCGTGTTTGTGAGGCCGAAGGTAGGTAGCTGGTTCTAAGGCGTTAAGAAACCGCTGAACAGGTTCGTTGAAACTCTTATGGAAGTTATAGTTGAGCCTTTTCCTCGGCGAAGATTTCGCCCTCCGGGAGATTTCATTGATGAGGGTATCGTTTATCTTTATCAAGGTGGAATCCTTTCTTTTGTGGGTTGCCCTCTCATGGAGAAAAAGCCGCGGCGAGACCATAGGTGCCTTCTGTTAGCGACGCCCGACTCTCTCTTCCCATAAGTATGAGGTTATCTTTCTTTCGAAGGTCTCTTGCTGGTACTAAACTTCTGGCCAAGGCATAACCGGCATCTATCATCACTGCACATTTGGCACGAATAACAATCCGCACAATTATGCTTTTTTATGTGTCCCGATTTTTCTTCCGGGACAAAAACCTTTCCCTTAAGGCCAGGAATTTCAATAAAAGCCATGTCTGCTCTGGGTACTCAAGTTTTCCACGGTTAATACACGAAAGAGGAAGTTTTGTCAAGAGTGTATGGGGTTTTGCCAAATGCAGCTGCAGCTTTTCTAAGAATATACAGAATATCCTCCCCACTTTAGCCCTTCGATCCGCAGGGCCGCTCAGTGTCAGAATACCATAGGCAGAGAGGGGCCGCGGCAGTCTATAGGCCGGGCCCGTTTTTTTCTTGACACGCGGGGGTAAATGACGGTATTTTGTATACGAAAGAAGTGGCGATGACTCAGTATGAAGATTGTATCGTATTTCTCCTGGCTAAGGCTTATCAGAAGGCGCACGCTGACATCAAGAAACGGTTGCGGGCGTATGGTCTCACACCCGTTCAACATCTGATTCTGGAAGCACTCTGGGAAGAGGAAGGCCTTTCCGCCACCGATATTGGCAAGCGGCTGGTTCTGGACAGTGCCACATTGTCCGGTGTTCTCGACAGGATGGCGGAGGGTGGTTGGATCGTGAAGGAGATAGACGCACAGGATAATCGATTCATTAGAATTTACCTGTCATCCAAGGCGAACGAGATGAAACCGGTGCTGAACGAGCAAAGGAAACGGGCCAACGAGGAGATACTTAGTCGTCTGACATTTGAAGAAAAGGTCCTTCTGAAGCGGTTGCTTCGAGACCTTTAGGGATATTTTTTCGATACGTCTCGCATACAAGACATTGTTGCCCACATCAAGCCCAGGGGAGAGCAGGGCTCTGTTATAGTCAAAATGCTGAAAGAAAAAGCATCTAAGCGCAGGTGGGGCGAAGATGCCTTAAAGAAGACTGAAGAGGTATCCATCTCTATTAGAGAAGGTTGGTACAGGAACAATAATGATTTATTCTAATCGCAGTTTATGAAAAAGTAGTCAAAGAATAGGCTTTAGGAGGTGTAAGATGACAACAAAGGTAACTGAGCCAGGGAAAAAGAATCTGGAGACAACACTGGAGATAGGCAAATCTATCAGGGCCTATTACGATGGCGTAAGAAAGGCCAAGGAGGAAGGAAAGCCGATAGTTTGGTCGCACGGATTGATCCCCAGAGAGATATACCATGCGGTAGGTGCGCCGGTTATCTACAACGAACACCTTCCACAAATGATAGCAGCTAAACAACTATCAGGCCATTACTGCCAAATTGCCGAAGAAGTCGGATTTTCGAGAGATCTCTGCGCTACCCATAGGTGTTTTATAGGCTGTGCAGTCGCCGAGGAGAGAGACCCATATCTGGAAAAATTTTTTGTTCCACCTGATATTATGGTAGCCAGCAACCTTCCCTGTATGTCTGAGTCGAAATCCTTCCTTTATGCCGCTGATCACTATGATTGCCCGTACTACTTTATTGATGCCCCTATAAACACCTGGGGAAAGGATATCCCCGATTATGCGATTGAATACTATGCTGGTCAGCTTAAGGGTGCTCTGGATTTCCTGGGAGAATATGGGTACAAACTGGATTTGGACAAACTGAAAGAAACCATCCGTCTTTCGAAGAGGCTCGTTGAACTGTGGAACGAACTAGACGAATACAGACGTGCTATACCGACCCCCATGACGGCCGTGGATGGTTTCACCGTCTGTTACCCCCTTATTCAACTGTCAGGAACCGAGCTTGGGGTTACACTCTATGAAAGGTTACTCGAGGAGCTGAAAGGCAAAGTTGAAAGAAAAGAAGGTGCTGTTAAAGATGAAAAATTAAGACTTTTTTGGTTTGGGGTACCACCTGTTTACAATATGGGACTTCTCAACTATGTCGAGAAATACGGTGCCGTTGTTGTGAAGAGTATGGTAGAGTACCTGGCAGGAGGGGCGTATGATCCCTCTGTGATGGACCCGGAGAAGCCCTTTGAGAGCCTTGCTGCTAAAGCACTCGTCGATATAGTCAACCCGACATCAGGGAATATGCTCGATTTCATAGTAAAGACCGTTAAGGATTTTAAAGTCGATGGAGTTGTAGAAGTGGTAAAGAGGACCTGTGGGCTCTTGCCTGCATACTCCAGATTGATCAAGAATGCTGTTTTTGAAGAGCTACACATACCGGCAACGATATTTGACCTGGATGGTACCGATATAAGAGAATATGATGACGCTACTTCAAAGGCAAATCTTGATTCGTTTATTGAAGCTTTGCTGGCGAGCAAGGCTCGGTAAACAATTCCTTAAAATGCGCGAGCAGCCGAGCTTCGAATCGTAAGCCTTGAGAGAGAGGTGTTAACTGGTTGTTGCTGATATTGTTAGGCGGTACGCCAAAAGGGTTCGCAAAAAGACAGCGCTGATTTTTGAAGAAAAGAGTCATACGTTCTGTCAAAAGCCTTTACAGTAGCGGTAAATAAATAGAGGAGGAAAAATCGTGATAAAGGATTTGCTCAAGAGCAACGCCAGGAGGTATCCTGATAAGACAGCAATAGTTTTTGAAGACACACGGTATACGTACAAGGAATTCAATGACCGTGTTAATAGACTTGCAAATGGGCTGGTCAATTTGGGATTCAAGAAGGGAGACTGGATAGCCATAGTTGCTGACGATTGTATTCAGCAAGTGGAGGTATTTTGGGCAGGTGCGAAAGCAGGAATAGCGACATCTTCGCTGAACCCAAATTCCTCCAAGAGAGATTTTCTTCACCTCATTGGGAATGGCAAGGCCAGGGCTGTGGTTTGTAGCCAGAAGCATCTTAACCTGGTAAAATCTCTTCGTCCCGAGCTCGAGGGTGTAAAGGAGTTTATTGTTATTGGCCCCGCTGAGAAAGGCTTTACAGGCTATGAAGACCTCACATCCAACTCTTCCTCTCTTGAGCCAAACGTTGAAATTAGTGAAGACGATTTGCTCTACTTTGGCAATACAAGTGGTACCACCGGCCTTTCGAAACAACCAATGCATACTCATAACAGCCTCTTTTCAGAAGCTCTGATGGATTTAGATGCGCTGAACTATGATATGAGTGCTGGAGGTGCTTTCCTTGTTGCTGTGCCTCTTTTTGCGGCTATCGTGCTTCCAAGAGTGTCAATCCTTTCCTTCTATATGCGTTGCCCTCTGGTTATACCATCAGACCTTGCACCTCAG
>JBDRGH010000511.1:0-2767 GCA_043818015.1 Pseudomonadota bacterium | reverse complement strand
GATTGTCTCAAGAGATTTGAAACGGAGTCAGGCATTCCAGTTAAGGATCTCTATTCTCCTGAGGATATTAAGGATATCGATTACAATCGGGATTTGGGTAATCCAGGTGAGTACCCTTACGTAAGAGGACCATATAAGGGGATGTATCGGAAGATGCTGTGGTTGAAAGGGCTGGTTACCTCCTGTGAGACCCCGAGGTTAACAAACGAAAGGTTCAAAAAACAGATAAAGGAGGGACAAACTGGATTACGTCTCAATTCTGATGTAAATACCCATGCCTGCATTGATCCTGATCATCCCTTGGGGATTAGGGAGATTGCCTCTAACGCCTGTCCCCATTGGGCATTACCTGAATTGGAGGAGACTTTTGAGGATATCCCTTTCGAGGATATAGACATCGAGCTTGCGCACGGCGGTGTCCATTCTGCTTTTACTATGTTCTGTCAGCTGCTTGGGGTTGCTGAAAAGCGGGGTGAGAATATAGCCCGACTGAGAGGTTCAACTATAAATTGTCCCATAGGCAGCCATGTATCCCATCAGTATCACAATATCCCTCTTCCTCTGGCCAAGAAGATGAACACTGACATCGTTGAATTTGCTACCCGATACGTACCTCGGTGGCACCCCACCGTTCCCTGCATCTATTATCCTCAAGAATGTGGGATAACATCGGTTCAGGCCCTGGCATTGGTCTTGTTGGCAGCCGTGGCCTATTGTCAATCCGCTCTAGAGCGAGGGTTGAAGTTTGATGAGTTTGCCCCACGGTTAGTATTCTCCCTCACCGGTGAGATCGATTTCTTTGAAACGATAGCCAAGATGAGGGCTGTTCGAAGGATGTGGGCTAAAATAGCAAAGGATAGGTTCCAAGCAAGTAATTCAACTTCTTGTTGTGTAAGGATAGCCCTCAGGACTGCCGGTGATACCCTCATGGCCCAGCAGCCGGTAAATAATATTGCCAGGATTACAATTGAGACAATGGCTGGTATATTTGGAGGAGCCCAATCTCTGGATAGTGCCTCCCTTGATGAACCCTTCGGCATACCGACGGATGAGGCGGTAACTGTCAGTATGAACATCCAGCATATCGTTGCTCACGAAAGCGGGATTCCCCTCACCCCGGACCCCTTAGGTGGAAGCTACTATCTGGAATGGCTTACGAGCAAGCTGGAAGAGAAGGCGAATAAGCTGATTCGGGAGATAGAGGGTATGGGTGGAATCTATGCAGCCATTGACAGTGGGTGGATAGAGGACCTTTTTAAGAAAGAGAAGATAGAGCGGCAAAAAGAGATAGAGGAAAAGAGAAGGATAATCGTCGGGGTCAATGAGTATGTCATCCCAAGCGAGGAGGAGATACCAATACCGCGTTACAAACACGATGTTCAAGAGGCAAGGGAGCAGACTCTGGCGAAACTAAGAAAGTTCAAACAAGACCGTAATCCAGAAAAGACGAGAGAGAGCTTGCGTCTCCTGTATGAAGGAGCCGAGAGAGATGAGAATCTGATACGCCCGGCCATCGAGGCGTTTAAGGCTGATGCGACAATAGGAGAGGTGATAGGCATAATCAGAGAGGGACAGGGTTATAGTTACGACTCTTTTAACATGATACGGAGACCTGACTTCTTAAATTTCTAGTGGAAGAAGGGGTTACTCGTAATAATGAGTGTAGTGGGGGGAAAGAAAATAAGAATCCTGGTCGCTAAACCCGGGGTTGACGGACATGATAGGGGGGCAGTTATATTATGTCAAGCGTTCAGGGATGCAGGGTGGGAAGTTATATATACGGGACTCTGGCAGACAGCAGACATGATTGTAAACGCAGCAATAGCTGAAGATGTTGATGTCATTGCCTTAAGCAGTATGGGTAACACTCATCTCTTTTACTTTCCAGAAGTTATGAGACTACTTAAAGAGAGAAAAGCCGAGGATATGTGTGTCGTTGGTGGGGGGATAATCCCGGAAGAAGATAAACCCCAGTTGGAGAAAGTTGGGGTTACCGGTAACTTCGGTCCTGGCACACCTGTTGGGGTGATAATCGATCACATAGTTGAGCGTGTGGAGAGAAGGAGGTCGTGATAAGGGCGGAACGAGATTGTCAATGCTCAGAAAAGGGATAACGAAGATCAGGTTAATAGTGTATAAAGTAACCTTACTGTTGATGGAGGCATTTAACTGCAGTGCTACGTGCAGTGAAATGCTGGGAGTGAGATGAAAGGCAATGGGTTGTAGTTACGATCCCTTTAACATGATTGAGAGCGCGATTTTTCTAAGTCTTTGAGTCTGCCCGAAGAGGCAAAAACTAATTTAATAATCATTTGGAGGGTATTACTGGCGGTGGAGAACTCGAAAAGGAAGATAAGGGTCCTAATGGGTATACTCGGTATAGATGTACATAGAAGGGGTGCCGAAGTAATATCCCAGGCACTAAGAGATGCAGGGATGGAGGTAATCTATCTGGGATACTGTTTGACTCCTGAGATGGTTGTTGATACTGCAATACAGGAGGATGTTGATGTGATCGGTCTCAGTACCCACTGTGGATACCACAGGATACTCTTCCCGAAAGTAATGAACCTACTGAGAGACAGGAAGGCCAGGAATATGGGTGTCGTAGCCGGTGGTACCATTCCGGATCAGGATAGAGCCTTTTTAGAAGGGATAGGGATCACGGGGAATTTTGGCCCTGGTACGCCGCTTAAATCAATAGTTGATCATATTATGAAAAGGGTACAGGGATAATCGTAAAATACTCCAGGAGTTTCCCGAGTTT
>JBDRGH010000510.1:0-2612 GCA_043818015.1 Pseudomonadota bacterium | reverse complement strand
CTCCATACCGCCAACGAACTTAAAAAGAGGATTCTTACACGCACTATCCGCATCCATCTGCAACTTGGAAAACCCAAATACCAAAAAACCCCTGAAAGGATGGGCCGCTATCATAAACCCATCAACCTCTTCCACCATTCGACGTAAGTCCTCCACAGGGGTGATCCCTTGGAACCCCCTGTGAAGCCCAAAAACCAGTACATGCCCCTCGGTGGTATCCACCTCAACCCCATGGAATATGGAAATCCCACTTTTCTCCTCAATACTCAAAACCTCCGCAGGGTCCCACACCTTGTTATGTTCTGCAAAACATATCCCGTCAAGCCCAATCTTCTTAGCCTCTGTGGCTGCTTCTTCTGGATCCATGTCACTGCACGGAGAAAGCCTCTTTGTATGAATATGGAGGTCGATTACCATCGTCATCACCATGAAACACCTAGCCTCTTAACCAGGTTCCCGTCCTTGGAGTATGTCACGCACCTGTCTCTGATTTTCGGCTCACTCTTCACTAAGCCCGTAATAAAATCATCTTTACTCATCCCGGAAGACTTCGCCTCTTTCCATTGAACCTGTATAGCGGCAGGAAAAACTGCATTGCAACACTCAATGAAAAGATCGGCCAGGTGACGGCATCCACCCCTGCCCACAAGCTTCTTTACCTTCGTCTCAAAGTCAGCCCCACCTATCTGAAGCCCCACTGCATCATTTAGAATACTCGGAGCTTTCGAACATTCCGGAGTCGTATACCGCTTCATGGAACCCTTCGCACTCACTATCGTAAACTCAGGAACGCTTACCTCCAGATCCAGTTCTACCGTATAGACATGATCATCCAAAAATCCATGTACCAAGAAGATATCACCCTCCCGCTTCTCGACGCCTATTACCTTCGACCTCGTAAACTCAAACATCCTTACACCCCCAATCTCCTCCGGAACTCATTGCCCTCAGTAAACGCTATACAACTCGCAACCCGTGGATTATTCTCAAGCATATCCCGGAACGCTTGCTCATAACCTTCGTTGGTCTCTGCTGCGAGCTGCTTGTCGAGTTCATCCACGGTAAACCCCATAATCAAAGCATTACAGCCCTCGAGGATCATATCAGCAAAGACGTTACACCCCTTTGGCCCTCCTATCGTTTCCTTAACTAACTTCGTGATCCCCGCACCTAAACGCATTCCAACCGCCCGCTGCAAAACCTCATCGTTACCCTTACACTCCTCGGCAAATGACCGCACTATCTTACCTGCTATAGATTCAATCCTCAGGTCAGGTAACTTGACCTCCATCTCCAGCTCAGCGGACAAAAACGTATCATCTACTCGTACCCTTGCTATGCTGCTCCCGTTATCGAGACTCTCTGCTCCAGCATGGATGTTCTTTGTATAGCTGAGTATCCTGTTGTCGACATAGTTTTGAACCATTGTTTCACCTCCTATTAAAAAAGACCGAAAACTACTTAACGTATTGTCAGACTAAATCTTCTGGTTTGAAGGTGCTCCTTGCGCAACAAAACCCCCTCTCCGCCCTCCTGCCAGGGCATTTCTTGATATTCCGCTCCCAGGATCTATAACTAGTGCCTGTGCTCATACTCTTCAATCTTAGCCTCTTCGCCAGTTAAAAGCAGAGGAAAGATGATATCACTGATACAACAGGGGATTATTACCGCCAATATCATGTATACAAAAACCATGCCTATCACCTGGACCCACTCCGATAGCCCGAAGGAGACGAGGTAGAGGATGGAGGCCATGCTGCTTATCAAGATATGGGCCGAGTGAGAGAATATAGTACTCTTTCGTACCTCTGGCACTATCAGGCCAGTCAATATACCCACAGCCACGAAGGGCAAGATAATCTGTGGGTGTTCCAGTACACAGATATGGAGGTGCATCTTGACCCCGAGCAGCCTGCCGGAATAGAATGGCATCAATATATCACTCAGCCCGCAGATTACAACTGCACCGGCAAAGCCAACTACTATGGCCTTTAAGAGCCTCCTGTCATACCTCCAGAACATAGCAGTGGTTGCCAGGGAGCTGAAAAGCATATGAAGAGGGTGGAATACATGGAACAGTCTATAAGAAGCCCGGGGAAAATCGGTCATACCCATCACGGTAGACATATAGGAGATTATTCCGAGCGCCGTTATTCCGACCGCTACGCTAAATACACTGAAGGGGAGGTGATGTCTCAGCTCTGCCCCCAGGCTTCTCCATTTTATTCGATTCGCAGCCACCGTTACATTACTCCCCGTAACCCAGCTTTCAGGGCTATTAACCAGCCCGTTATGAGTGTCTCCACAAGGCACGATCAAAGCCGTCTAACCACGTTCAATGCTCTTTCGGAGGCCCCAGAATATCCGAGGTCAGGACAATAATTCTACTATCGGATTCGTGGACAAAACTCAAAGAGGGTCTTATGCCCCATCATACCTTCTACAGGGTTAAGTGCAAAGAAGAAAAAACCCTTAATGTCCCCATTGGATTGTAAGTTTGTCTTGTTATATCCTTTCGATTATGATAATTTGAGGTTTAAAATAACCTTACATAATCGGAGGGATAGTTATGGATATATCTCAATGTTACTGTCCCAACAAAGAATGTGAAG
>JBDRGH010000509.1:0-7220 GCA_043818015.1 Pseudomonadota bacterium | reverse complement strand
CCTCTGCTGCTGCCCGCCTGAGAGGGAAAGAGCTGATTTATGTAACCTGTCCTCTGTTTCTTCCCACAAGACGGCATCCTTGAGAGCCACTTCAACCCTTTTGGCTAGTTCAGTTTTCCTTTTTATCCCCATAAGCTTCAGTCCAAATGCAATGTTTTCAAAGATCGACATCGGAAAGGGTGTGGGCTTTTGGAAGACCATACCGATCCTGCTCCTCAACCCGATGAGGTCTACCCCTTCTTCGAGTATGTTCTCGCCATCCATCCATATCTCACCTTCATAACGATTGCCGGGATAAAGGTCGTGCATCCTGTTCAAACAGCGGAGGAATGTGGTCTTGCCACATCCCGAGGGACCGATAAGGGCAGTAACTGTATTCTTCTGCACAGAAAATGAGATGTCCTTCAAGGCGTGCATACCACCTGAGTAGTAGAAATGTAGCCCTCTCACCTCTATCTTGATATCGTTACTAGCATTATTCATCTTTTCCGCGTCTCCATCTGAGCAATACCCTACTGAGAATAGTGAGCCCCAGAATAAAAAAGGTTATCATAAGTGATGCGGCCCATGCCTGGTCATGCCAACTACGGTACGGTCCCATTGCATATTGAAAGATGGTTACCGTGAGGGATGAAACGGGCTCGTTCATATTTGCAGAGAAGAAGGAATTATTGAAGGACGTGAAGAGTAACGGAGCGGTCTCCCCTACAACCCTTGCAATTGACAGGAGTATCCCTGTAATGATACCCACAGCCGCACCCCTGTACACCACCCGGATTATCACCTTATAGTAGGGGGCACCAAGAGCGAAGGCAGCCTCCCTCAAAGTCCAGGGGACCAGAGAGAGCATGTCTTCTGTGGTTCTCAAAACAACCGGGATCATTATGATTGCCAGTGCCACTGACCCTGCCCAGCCGCTAAAATGACCGGCAGGATTCACCATTATCGCATATACAAATGCTCCGACTACTATGGAGGGGACACTGACCATTATGTCCGAGAGTACACTTATGAACCTTGCAAACCTCTTGCCGCGGGCATACTCTGCCAGGAATGTTGCCCCCAGTACCCCTATGGGAACTCCCATTAAAGTGGCGAAGAAGGTTATGATCAGTTGCCCCACAAAGGCATTTCTCAAACCTCCTCCTTCCAAACCGGGAGGGGCAGGATCATTCACAAAGAGACTGAGGCGGAGGCTACCTATCCCATGGACAAAAACATCCCAGAGGATAAAGATGAGCCAGAAGAGACCAAGAAAGGCGGCGAAGGTACAAAGGCTGAGGGCAATATAATTCCTCAGTTTTCTGACGTGCGCCATGGTCATGGTGCAACCCCCTTTTCGGCCTTGAGAATGAAAAACTTTGCTGTTGCAAGGGTTACAAAACTCATTACAAAGAGAATAAGGGCAAGGTAAAACAGAGATGAAAGATATATATCTGTGTCAGCCTCGGTAAACTCATTTGCGAGGGTCACCGTTATGGTTGCTGCAGCATCCAGGAGAGAGGCGGTTATCTGGTGTTTGTTCCCCAGAACGAAGGCCACCGCCATGGTCTCTCCCAAGGCCCTTCCCAGAGACAGGACAATTCCACCAAAAACACTGAGCTTAGAATAGGGAATCACTACATTCTTCACCACTTCCCATTTTGTTGCTCCAAGCGCATAAGCAGATTCTTTCATTATGGCTGGTGTAAGGTTAAAGGCATCCCTTGAAATGCTTGCAGTAAAGGGAATAATCATGATACTAAGAATAACACTGGCGGTCAAGAGATCTATACCCATCGGAGTACCTTTAAAGAGCATTCCGAGAAGGGGGAACTCTCCAAGGCTCTTTTGAAGCGCTGGCTCTACTGTGTCTGCCATTATAGGTGTAAGGGTAAAAAGCCCCCACATCCCATAAATGATGCTCGGTATTGCTGCCAGTAGTTCTATGGCAACGCCAATCGGACCTTTGAGAAAGGCGGGTGCTACCTCGGTTACAAATATGGCTATGCCGATGGCTACCGGTACGGCTATTGCTAGAGACAACCCTGTTGTCACAGCTGTTCCAAAGAGACTGGTAGCTGCCCCAAATGAATCTCTTACCGGGTTCCAGTCCGTTGAAGAAATAAATCGCCATACACCAAACCTCTCTATAGAAAGGGATGACTCAGAGATCAATATAGAGAGGATCCCCACTATCAATGCGATGACCGACAGGGATGCAACACCGGAGACCAGCGAGAAGGTTAAATCAACAGGGTTCCTTTTGGGACGCATTGACGAATGTCTTTCTTTTTGACCTGAAATAACGACGAAGACAGAATAGGGCCAGAGAAATTATACACTTCTGACCCTGCTTTTTCAACAGTCTATGGGCATAGAGTTTCCCGAATTTATAGTGAACTCCTCTGTCTCATGGCGAAATTTGCTGGAGCAGTGAGCGAAGGGATAAAGGGGTTCACTTAAATAATGCCAGATTAGTAATGAAGTCATGGTGTTCCGACAATACTTCGCCAGAAACTCGGGAAACTCCTGTCTATGGGCTTTACGGTATTAAGTCTACCTAGTAAATGTCGTGGGACTTCCAGTAGGCTCTTATTTTGTTCTTCAAGGACTCTGGCAGAGGAACGTATATAAGTTCTTCAGCCGTCCTATCCCCTTTTTTGAACGCCCAGTCGTAGAATTTCACCACATTAATGTTTGAGCCTTTTTTCTCCTTTGCGAGCAGTATAAATGTTGCCCCTGTTATGGGCCATGCGTTCTTACCAGGAGCATTATTGAGCCATAGATAGAAGTCTTTTCCCGGGTCAAAATCACCTGAATCCGCCGCAGCTTTGAAACTTTCAAACGCTGGTTCAACAAAGTGACCTGCAGGGTTTTTCAAGAGAGTATAAGTCAGTTTGTTCTGCTTTGCGTACGCGAACTCAACGTACCCTATGGAATATTTGACCCTCTTAACATAGTTTGCCACACCTTCATTCCCTTTACCACCGATGCCAACAGGCCATTTGACGGCCTTCCCAGCCCCGACCTTATCTTTCCAATCAGAACATACGCTACTCAGGTAGTCCGTGAAGATCACTGTTGTCCCTGAACCATCGGATCGGTAGACTACTGTAATCTCCTTGTCTGGAAGGGTGACCACCGGGTTTAGCTCGCCTATCCTTTCGTCATTCCAATACTTGATTTTCCCCATGAAAATTCCACACATAGTACCTGCATCGAGTTTTAACTCCCCTGGCTTTATCCCCGGGATGTTCACCACCGGTACTACTCCCCCAATGACGGCCGGGAATTGAAGCAACCCTTTTTCTCTCAGTTCTTTGGATTCAAGAGGTGCATCAGATGCACCAAAATCAACAGTTCTGTTAACAATCTGCCTTATTCCCCCTCCGGAACCGATAGACTGATAGTTGAGTCTTACCCCACTCACCTTATGATATTTGAATGCCCATGCGGAATACACAGGATAGGGAAAGGATGCCCCGGCACCAACTAGCTTAGTACCGACAGCGAATGAGTTACCGAGGCCCCAAAGACTCATTGCCAATGCAGTTAAGATACACATTACCTGCTTCACGCTTTCCTCCTTTGGACTGGCTGACTATTTAGTTTGCATCATATGAGTAGTTCCTAGACCCTTGCTCTGGACTCTTAACCTTTCAATTCTCTTGTAAATCTCTATCAGACATTTGAGTGATCCCCAATTTTATACCAGACAAATATTACCGTTGTGTTACTGTTGGGTTAAGATTTGGTTAAGAATCTTCCAATGCCTTATCGGGAGTTTTTCCGCCAAAGTTATACGGGACACTACAGCGCATTTCCTGGTGAATCTTTCACTCAGCCAAGATACAATTTGACATGAAAGCCGGACTTAAGTAATATAATCAAGTATGGCCTCATGAGAGATTTATGGAAACGAAAGGAAACTCTTGATCGTTCACCAAGGATTCTGGAAGAATAGTTATCACTTTGAAGAAGGTTGCGAGAAAAGACTCTGTGAACTTACTGGGTTTAAAGGGGTTGCCCGTCGAAGCTCTCCACTCAAGATGCCGAACTCGCCGATCTAAGAAGTAAAGAAGGTAGACATATTGTTAAACAGAAAGTACATATCGGTAAAATTTAGCGAGTCTAAGCTAACGGAGAGAAGCAGGGAGCTATCCATCCTCCTTGATATCAGCAGTTTTTTGTCCACCTCTCTGAATCTCGAGGAGGTTTTGGATGGGGCTATCTCTAAGGTCTTGGAACATTTCGGCTACGACGCTGGCAGAATTTACTTGACGGAAGAGGATGGTAAAAGTCTTAGACTGGTTGCGTGCAAAGGGATTGCCCCGAAAGGGCTCGAGAAGGTGTCGATGGACGGGAGTTTTTCGGGCAAGGCCGTCTGTGCGAAATGTTTCGTTGCTCAGCATGTCTCAGAATTGGACGATAAAGAGAGGGCCACTCTTCTTTCCCGTCGAGGGTTCAAGATAGTCATTTGCGTTCCTCTGGTAGCTATGGATCAAGTCATCGGTGCCATGAACCTGGCAACAAAGAAGGTCATCGAGCTCCATCAGGAGGAGATTGACCTTCTCATAGCTACAGCCAATCAGATAGCGGCTGCCGTGAACAATGCGAGGATCTATGAACAGCTTGAGAAGAAAGTACAGAAGATAAAAGAAAAAACCGATACCATTAAGTTTTTTGCCTATTCGGCCTCTCACGACCTAAAGAGTCCGGCTATTGGTGTCCACGGACTAACAAGGCTCCTTCATAAAGAATACGCAGATTGCCTTGATAAGAAAGGAAAACAGTATTGCGAGCAAATCTTAGAGTCCGCCGCATATATTGAGGCCCTCGTTGGGCAGATCAACGTATATGTTCAGGCACGAGAGACCCCTTTGAATATTGAAACGATTAGGGTTGGTGAGATCATAGCGGTCGTCAGGAACCAGTTTTCCGACGTCCTGGAAAAGCGTCACATAAAATGGTCCGAACCCGAGACCAACCCGGAAATAATGGCTGATAGATTGTCTATCACAAGAGTCTTCCAAAATCTAGTGGATAACGCCTTGAAATATGGAGGAAGAGGTCTAACCGAGATCGGAATTGGTTACAGCGAGGATAGTGAACACCACATATTTTCTGTGAGCAATGACGGTCCCGGTATAGAACAAGAGCATTCCCAAAAGATTTTCGAGCCATTTCAAAGAAAGACGGTAGGGGAAGGACCCCAGGGAGCGGGAATGGGTTTAGCCATTGTCAGGGAGATAGCACAAAGGCACGGCGGTAAGGTTTGGATGGAGTCTGAACCAGAAAAAACGACAACCTTCTATGTAGCGACTTTGAAAAAATTATGACGTAACGACCGCAGGCGTAATCAAGGACCCATAAGGACTCTCCCTCAGCAGGAAGACAGGATGACCAGAGAAACTGCAGTGCCTCTCCCCTCCATATCACAGGAAGAACTCCTCTCCTTTCTCCTCGACCCCCATTCTTATCCTCACGAGCCAAAAAGTCTCCGCCTCATCCAGACCCATGCAGCCTATGTTATTATCGCGTCTCCGTTCGTGTACAAAATAAAGAAGCCCGTTGACTTTGGCTTCTTGGATTTCGCCACCCTCGAGAAGCGCCATTACTACTCAAAAAGGGAGGTCGAACTCAACCAGAGGTTGTGCCCGGAGATCTACCTGGGGATAGTCCCGATTTCAATAAAAGGGGAACACCTGGTTTTGGGAGAGGGAGATAGGGTGGTCGAGTATGCCATCAAGATGCGAAGATTACCGGACCGATATTTTCTGAAGCGGCGCCTTAAGAAGGATGATATTGGCCCAGAAGATTTGGATCGCGTCGCCCTAAAACTGAAGTCTTTTTACGACGGTCAGGCTCCGAGAGAAGAGATGAATGAGTGGAGCCGGATTGAGAAACTTAAGATCAGCACCGACGAGAACTTCCGCCAGATAGAGGACTACATCGGCCTGAACCTTTCCATGCCAGCCTTTGAGACCGTTCGGTTTTACACCAACAGCTTTTATGCGTACAACGCCTCTCTCTTTGACGCTCGGGTCCGAGAGGGGTGGATAAGGGACTGCCACGGTGACCTCCACCTGGAACATATCCATCTGAGCCCTCGATCTATCTGTATCTATGACTGTATCGAGTTCAATGACCGGTTCCGTTACATTGACGTCGCCAATGATATCGCCTTCCTGGCGATGGACCTGGATTGTAACGGCCGTCCCGATCTAGCCCGGTTCTTTGTTGCTCGAATGGCTCATATCCTCGATGATCCGATTATGCTCCAAGTCATGGATTTTTACAAATGTTATCGGGCAACTGTTCTCGGCAAAGTGGAGTCTTTCCGTAGTAGTGAACGAGAGGTTTCTGAACCGGAAAAGGCGGTCAGTCGAAAACGAGCCCAGCGCTACTTCCGGTTGGCGCTACAGTACGCTGTGCTTGGGTCGGAGCCTACCGTACTAGCGGTGATGGGCAACGTGGGCTCGGGTAAAACCACGCTGGCAATGAGGTTGGCTAAAGAACTTGGCTGGGAGGTTTTCTCCTCAGATCGTGTGCGGAAAGAACTCGCTGGCATCCCCTTGCATGGACGGAGTAAAAAGGAGTTACGTTCCTGGCTTTACTCAGACACCATGAAAGAGAAAACTTACGAGATGCTTCTTCAGAATGCTGAAAAATGGGTGAGAGAGGGGAGGGGTGTGATCCTCGATGCCACTTTTGGCCGTGGCTCTTACCGAAATCGACTGAGAAAGGAGCTTGAGCGCTTGGGAGTTCCATACTATTTTATCGAAACTAAAGCGCCCGAAGAGGTTGTAAAGAGAAGGCTGCTCGAAAGAGAAACAAAGGACCGTGAAGTTTCTGATGCACGATTGGAAGACTTTGAAATCCTTAAGCGATCGTACGAACCACCCACTCCGCTTGACTCCCTTAACGTTCTTGCAGCAGATACGGAAAGGGAACTTGATGAAACCCTCGTAACCAGTTTCAGGGACCTGGTGAGCATTCATCTACTCAAGGGTTAGTTGGAACAGGAGTTTCCCGAGTTTCTGGCGAAGTATTTTCGGAACATCATGATTTCATTACTAATCTGGCATTATTTACGAGAACCCCTTTATCCCTTCGCTCACTGCTTCCGCAGTGACCCTTTCGGGGCTCGCAGGTGGGGAATACTTTCCCCTTCCAGCCTCTAAAGGGCTGGCCTTCCCCTTCCTGCTCACCCTCGACCTGTCTGCGTGCAACGCACA
>JBDRGH010000508.1:0-7444 GCA_043818015.1 Pseudomonadota bacterium | reverse complement strand
CTTAGAACAATTCTTGAGGATTTTGAAAAGAAGGAACACCTGAGACGGGGTTACCAATTGGTCAGAGGACCTCACCTATTGAAATTAGACCTGTGGGAAAAATCCGGTCATTTTGAAAATTATCGAGAAAATATGTATTTTACTGAAATAGAAGGGCAGAAATATGGTATAAAGCCTATGAACTGCCTGGCGCATATGCTCATCTACAAGTCTAAGACCAGAAGTTACAGGGATTTACCTCAAAGGTATTTTGAATTGGGTACTGTTCATCGCCACGAAAAATCAGGTGTGCTTCATGGTCTCCTCAGGGTTAGGGAATTCACCCAAGATGATGCTCACATACTATGCACCCCAGAGCAAATGGAGCAAGAGATAAAAGGAATTATTGATTTTGTGGACGACGTGATGAAAATCTTTGAATTTGAATATGAATTAGAGCTCTGGGGCCGTCCGGAGAAGTCTATTGGTACTAGGGAAAATTGGGAGAAGGCTACAGCAAGCTTGAAGCAAGTACTGGACGACAACCGCTTACCTTACGATATCAAGGAAGGTGAAGGGGCCTTTTATGGTCCAAAGATTGATGTTAAGCTAAAAGATGCCCTTGACAGAAAATGGCAATGTGCTACTATTCAATGTGATTTTGTTTTGCCGGAAAGGTTCGATCTGACCTATGTCGATAGTAGTGGTGCCAAGAAGAGGCCAGTTATGTTGCATCGTGTTATTCTAGGGGCTATGGAAAGGTTTATAGGGGTGTTGATAGAACATTATGGAGGGGCATTCCCGACATGGTTGGCCCCCGTACAGGCGGTTGTACTGACTGTTACCGATAGAAACATAGACTTTGCCGAACAGATTTACGATCGGTTAACATCCAACCTGCTGAGAGTTGAGAAGGACTTTCGAAATGAAAAACTGGGGCTTAAAATACGCGAGGCCCAGTTACAAAAAATACCGTATATGTTAGTTGTTGGGGATAGTGAGGTGAAGAGTAATGTCATCTCTCCTCGTTTGCGTTCTGGTAAGAAAATTGATCCTATGGGGGTAGATGAATTCGTTTCGTTGATCGAAGAGGAATGTCAGATTAGGAGGTGAATAGGGAGATTAAAGAAGCATTAATAAACGAAAAGATCAGATCACCACAAGTTAGGGTCATCAGTTCAGAAGGGAACCAGCTCGGCATAATGCCTTTGAAGGAGGCTTTAGGAATCGCTCGTGAAGAAGATTTAGACTTGGTTGAAGTAGCCCCAAATTCGAATCCGCCTGTTTGCAGGATAATGGATTACGGAAAGTTTAAATATAAACAGAGTAAGAAGGTCCATGACGCGAAGAAGAGTCAAACTACTTTTCAGGTCAAAGAGGTAAGGGTAAGGGCGAACACAGAAGAACATGACCTTCAATTCAAACTTCGCAGTATTAAAAGGTTCTTGGAGACTGGTAATAAGGCTAAGATCAGCGTCATCTTCAGGGGCCGAGAGATTTCACATAGAGAAATGGGCGCACAGATGCTTGATAGAATCGCAGAACAGGTTAAAGATATAGGAGTAGTTGAGCAACGACCAAAACTTGAGGGGAGAAATATGGCTATCATTATTGCCCCAAAATAGCAGAATACAAGTTCTCAAAGGAGTCGCGTCATGCCTAAACTGAAGACCACGAAGGGGGCTGCAAAGCGGTTTAAATTGACAAAAACAGGTAGAATAAAGAGGGGCAGAGCCTCTGCGAACCATCTACTGACAAAAAAATCGACCAAATGTAAGAGGAGTTTACGGCGGGGAGGATATGTGGATCGGGTTGACGTAAAGAGTGTAAGAAAACTTATGCCGTATGCATAGATCACGTGTTGATACGAGCTGAAAGAGGTTTAACATGCCAAGGGTAAGAACAGGAAACAGGAGAAAGAACAGGCGAAAAAGACTATTAAAGCTAGCGAAAGGGTATCGTGGAGGCAGGGGTAGACTCTTGAGAACCGCAACTGAAGCCGTTGATAGAGCCTTGAATTATGCCTATAGAGATAGAAGGACACGGAAAAGAGAGTTCAGAAGGTTGTGGATTACGAGGATTAATGCCGCTGCGAGAGTTGAAGGTATTTCATACAGTAGGTTAATCGAAGGGTTGAAAAAGGCCAGGGTCAGTATTGACAGAAAGATTCTTTCTGAATTAGCTGTTTCTGATCCGAAGGGATTTGTAAAAATCGTCCAGCTTGCCAGTGGGAACCCCTAAAACCAGCCTTTAAGATTTCCATCATCATGTAACGCCCTCGAAACTCGAGGACAAGCATTGATTTAACAGAATGGTTATAATCTTAAATTAGCCGAGAGCTTTGAAAAAGTATCCCTTTTTATTTCAGCAGTAAGTTTTTGGCCCGCCAGAGGCGGGTTCCTCAAAGCTATACGAATCCGCTCTCACGCATACTTTTCCAGATGGAACATAGTTTTTCAAAGTTCTCCAGCCTTTAGTTTGAGCTGTGACTCGCGGATTTTTCTGAGGATTCAATATGAAAGAGGAGCTTGAGAGGTTACTTGCAGAGGCTTCCGAGAAATTAAGCGTTGCTGCGGAGGAAAGGCACGTAGCCGAGATAAAGACTCAATTCTTGGGACGAAAAGGTGAGATTACGGCGCTCTTGAGAGGGCTGAGTGATCTACCACCGGAGGAGAGGCCTATTGTTGGGCAACTCGCGAATGAGATAAAGCGTTCTCTAGAAGAAAGGATAAAAGAGTCTTTAGCGGCTATACGAGAAGGGAAAAGAAAGGAGCGGTTGCTCCGCGAAAAGTTGGATGTAACCCTGCCTGGTAGAAGAACGCCGATAGGTAAAAAGCATCCTATTACTCAGGTTTGTAATGAAATTGTGGATATCTTTTTGGGGTTGGGGTTCGAGATCTCTGAAGGTCCTGAAGTCGAGTTAGATTACTATAATTTCGAGGCATTGAACATCCCCAAAGACCATCCAGCAAGGGATATGCACGATACGTTTTACATATCCGACGAGGTGCTCTTGAGAACCCACACTTCACCAGTACAGATTCGAGTAATGGAGAAAGAGGAACCTCCTATTCAGATTATTGCTCCCGGAAAGGCGTTCAGATGCGATTCAGACATCTCCCATACCCCAATGTTCCATCAGGTTGAAGGGTTAATGGTCGGTGAGAACATTACTTTTGGTGATCTCAAGGGTATATTGACCATCTTTGTTCACCAGATGTTTGGTGACAAGACCAAGCTAAGGTTTCGACCGAGTTTTTTCCCGTTCACGGAACCCAGTGCAGAGGTGGATATACAGTGTGTCATATGCCAGGGGACAGGGTGCCGGGTCTGTTCTTCCTCCGGGTGGCTCGAGATTCTGGGGTCTGGTATGGTTGATCCAGAGGTCTTTAAGATAGTAGGGTACAACCCGGACCACATAACGGGGTTTGCCTTCGGTCTGGGGATTGAAAGAATCGCCATGTTGAAGTATGGGATTAATGATATCAGATTGTTTTTTGAGAATGACATGAGATTTTTGGGGCAGTTTTAGCTGTGCCTCGCTGAAAAAAGAAAAATCTTGTAGCTGTTTAGCCAAGTTGTTTTTTTGTCGACTACTCACCCCCGTTGCTCGTTATGAACTACAGTCCTGCATAAGGCACCCATGACAACTGGGTGAGATTTCCATCGGTTTCTATAGGTCTTAGAGGGGCTTTTACGTATAACAAGCAACGGATGCGAGCACCCGACAATTTCATTGGTTCCAGTTTATTTGGCCAAACTGTTACAAAATCTTCTTTTTAGTCCATGGTCTTGGTTTGGAGTATTGAATGAGAGCGAGCTTGAATTGGTTGAGAGAGTATGTTGATATTGTCCTTGCTCCCGGTGAGTTAGGAGAGTCCCTTACCATGGCTGGTCTGGAAGTAGAGAGTATAGTCAGGGTGGATACGAATGTAAACAACGTGGTCGTCGGCAAGATAGTCGCTATGAAATCCCACCCAAATGCTGATAAACTGACTGTGTGTCAGGTGACCACCGGTGATCACACGTACTCCATTGTGTGTGGTGCTAGGAATATGAGGGTTGGGGACAGAGTTGCCCTCGCCCTGGAAGGAGCTTTGCTGCCCAACGGGATGAGGATTAAGAGGACCAAGATTAGAGGAGAACTGTCCGAAGGGATGCTGTGCTCCGAAGAAGAGCTGAAGATTGGTGAGGATTCCCAGGGGATAATGATCTTAGAGGGTGAACCTGAATTAGGTAAGGATATTGTCTCTGCACTCCAACTCGAAGATTATACCTTCGAATTTGATATTACTCCGAACCGCCCAGATTGTCTCAGTATTATCGGTATAGCTAGGGAGATAGCAGCGATTACAGGTCAAGTTCTCAGAATACCGAAGATAGAGCTGAAGGAGGGCGATGCGAGAATTGATGATCTGACCTCAGTGGAGATCGAAGACCCTGAATTATGCCCCCGGTATTGTGCACGATTGGTTACTGATTTTACTATTGGTCCATCCCCTTTCTGGATGCGAAGAAGGCTAGAGTCCGCTGGAATACGCCCTATCTGTAATGTGGTAGACGTTACCAACTTTGTGCTTATGGAGTTTGGCCAGCCCCTTCATGCCTTCGATTTCGATCTCTTGGATGAAAGACGGATAGTAGTGAAACGGGCAGATGAGGGTGATACTTTTACCTCCCTGGACGGCGTTGAGAGAACGCTATTCAGTGATACACTGATGATTTGCGATGGGAAGAGGCCAGTGGCCATCGGTGGCATAATGGGTGGTTTAAACTCAGAGGTTTCAGGAGATACCTCTAATGTTCTCATTGAAAGTGCGTATTTCAATCCGGCGAATATTAGGAAAACCTCTAAGAAACTGGGCTTGCAAACAGAGGCTTCCTACAGGTTCGAGAGAGGTGTGGATTCCGAAGGGGTGATTACAGCCTTAAATAGAGCTGCCCAGTTGATTGTAGAGCTTTGCGGTGGGAGGATGGTCAAAGGGCTGATAGACCAATACCCATCTCCTATCTCCTCTGAAAAGATTTCCTTGCGTGTAAGTCAAACCAACAAGATATTGGGGACTTCTCTGAAGAGGGTGGAAGTAAAAAGACGGCTTGAAAGTATCGGACTTGGTGTCACAGATCGAAATGGGGATAAAGTGAGTGTGAGGGTTCCTCCTTTCAGGGTGGATCTGCATCGAGAGATCGACTTAATTGAAGAAGTGGCCCGGTTGGGCGTTTATGACAATATACCGAGTACTACCCCCGTCGTAAGAGTTACGTCTGCTATGAGGACCCGGGCGCAAGTCCTCGAGGACAAGGCCAAAGACATTCTTACCTCAATGGGATACTACGAGGTTGTGAACTACAGCTTTATTTCCCCCCTATCAATAAGTCTGTTAAGTTTACCTGCTAATCATCCCTATAACCAATTCATTAGGATAAAGAACCCCCTCAGAGAAGACGAGTCGGTCATGAGGACTACTTTGATTCCGGGACTTCTCAAAAATATGAAGGTCAATGTCTATAACAAGAGTTCAGACCTGAAGTTGTTCGAACTGGGAAGAGTTTTTTATTCGAGTGAAGGGGGGGGACTTCCTGAGGAGCATAAGATACTATCTGCCCTTGTGACGGGTTTGAGATACGATGAGTCGTGGACCTTCAAGGGAGAAGAGGTTGATTTCTATGATATCAAAGGGAGTTTAGAAAACCTGTTTAAGGGGCTGGACGTTACGGATTTCAACTTTTTGGCGACTTCTGACATTTCGTACTTACATCCCGGTAAGTCTTCCGTGGTCGTGATTGGTAACACAGAAATTGGCGTCGTCGGCGAGGTGCATTCTTTAGTTCTGGAGGGCTATGAACTCTCTACGTCTGCCTACCTTTTCGAGATCGACTTTGATCTATTGGTTAAGCATGCTTGCCCGGATAGAAGGATCAAGCCCTTATCAAAATATCCACCGATCTACAGGGATATTGCATTAATAGTTGATGAAGATCTTCAATCGAAAGATATCTATGATGCTGTCATTGGGCTCAACGATAAACTCATTGAGGATATTCGCGTTTTTGACGTGTATAGAGGGGAGCCTGTTCCCCTTGGGAAGAAGAGTCTGGCTTATCGAATCAAGTATCAGTCCTATGAGCGAACGTTAACGGACAGAGAGGTTAACGAAATCCATGAGAAGTTAGTCTGTCACCTGGTAGAGAAGGTGAGTGCTAGGATCAGGGAATAAATTAGGAGAGGAGGAATTATGACAAAAGCAGATATTGTTGAAAGCGTCTATGAGAAGGTTGGAATCTCTAAAAAGGAGTCAGCGGAGATTGTGGAGATGGTCTTAGACATTATCAAAGACAATTTAGAGAGCGGGGAAAATGTGAAGATCTCTGGTTTTGGGAATTTCTCTGTTAGAGAAAAGAAACCGAGACGAGGTAGAAATCCACAAACAGGCGATGAAATGGAAATCTCCGCCAGAAAGGTCCTTTCTTTTAAACCGAGTCAGGTATTGAGGAAGGCATTGAATAATTGAAGCAATACCTGTCTGCGGGCCTGCCTGCCGACAGGCAGGCACAGGCAGGCCATCCCGTCCTTTATGTGGTTCATCACATGAGACGTTTTCAGATTTGCTGAGTTACTATCGTTGCCCTTTTCACCTTTGAGGAATACAATGTAAGAGAAAGGGCGTGGGGCAAATAAAATAGATAAACCTATACCGGACAAATTGTACTTTAAGATCGGAGAAGTGAGTGAGATCACGGGGGTGGAAACTCACGTCTTGCGGTATTGGGAGTCTGAGTTTAATATAATCAGGCCTTCTCGGACCAGGTCCAAGCAGAGGTTATATAGAAGAAAAGACCTCGAGCTGATCTTAGAGATAAAAAAACTGCTTCATGAAGAGCGATTTACCATTGCTGGGGCCAAAAAGAGACTCAGAGAATCGAGTTCCCATAAAGAGACGACGCCTTCGAAAGAGGTATGGCAGAAGCTCTTGGAAGATGTCACGAAGGAGTTAGAGACACTAAAAGACATTCTAGAATAAACCTGAATAACTATCTGCGGGACGTGGCGCAGCCTGGTAGCGTACCTGAATGGGGTTCAGGGGGTCGCGAGTTCAAATCTCGCCGTCCCGACCAGAAAGATCAAGGGGTTAGCAGAAACGCTAACCCCTTTTTATTGAACCCGGTGGGGGCTCATATACTGACCGCTACCTTCCGGATTCCAACAAATTCATTTGAAACAGGCTTTTCCACCTCAAGACAGAGCTCGATTGCCTCTTAGTTAAAACTCGGGACACATCCCATATTTTTGCCATTTTGATCTTTTGTCAAATAGATTGCTCCCATGCTTACGAGGAGTTTTGCATCGAAGTCACCAGGCAGGCCGAGGAAAAGACGAAGATGATAAATACGGGATGTGTTGTTAATTTCCGCCACACATTTACCAAAGGACTTGAAAGGAGATTTTATGGAACGTTCTTAAGGA
>JBDRGH010000507.1:0-3392 GCA_043818015.1 Pseudomonadota bacterium | reverse complement strand
GGGACAAGGCGCATCTCTACCTCTACACCAGTGATGCTCTTTGCGCCTTCTGCCACAGCCTCTGCCATACGGTGAACATGGCCATAGGCGGAATAGTACACAATCAAGACCTTCATTGGTCGTTCCCCCTTTATTGTAGGTTCTTCTCCCATATATTTCACTCGAATCCCTGACCCCCTGGCCCAGACGCTGGCCTGTCGAGAGCCTCTAGGTCGAACGACGCTTGCGCCAGGGCCGGCCTTGGCCCCTTGAACCCTCTTAATCTATCGACTACTTTGGAGATGATCGCGAATTAATAATCCACCTTCACCTTCTTCCAGCCGAGAGCATCCAGGGCGATGATCATACTGGTAATGTTGGAAGAGCCTTCCCCCGTTTGGTACAGAATGGCATCGCGATAGAGTCTCGCCACCGGATATTCCTCTGAATATCCATAACCCCCAAATATCTCAACCGCATAGCGGGCTGCCCTCACACAGGTTTCGGATGCCACATGCTTCGCTACCGTACTCTCGAAGGTATTCCGGATCTTTCTCTCCGCCAAGAAGGCGGCCTTATACAAGAGAACCCTGGCTGCCTCGGTGCCGGCTATCATATCAGCAATCTTTTGCTGGTTCATCTGAAACTCACCAATTTTCTTACCAAAGGCCTCTCTCTCATTGCAGTATCTAATACTCTCGTCTATACATGCCTGGGCAACCCCCACGGCACCTGCCGCCACACTTATACGACCGTAATCGAGGGAGGTCATCGCTATCTTGAACCCCTGCCCTAACGCTCCCACCAGGTTTCCCCTTGGAACCCTGCAGTCCTCGAATATCAGTTCACCGGTCGGTGCGGAATGATGACCGAGTTTATTCTTTATCTCCCGCCTTGTCAGACCGGGGAGCTCCTTTTCGATAATGAAACATGAAATTCCTCTGTGCTTGGGCACAATCTTGGAATCCGTCTTGACATAAACTACCCCTGCATCCATTATAGGGGCATTGCTGATCCACATCTTCGATCCGTTGATGACAAAAAAATCACCCTCTTCGTGAGCGGTTGTTTGGATGGAGGCAAAGTCAGAGCCAGCATTGGGCTCCGTCATGACATTTACCCCAAAGAGTTCGCATCGGATCAGCTTTCGTATATATTTCTCCTTCTGCTCTTCCGTACCAAAGTTGAGGATCGTCAAGGGACACGTCAGGGCCTGCATGTTAAAGAAATGCCGCAGTGAAGATTCTGCCCTGGAAATCTCCTCTACTATTATAGCATGCGCTACGAAGCCAAGGCCCGACCCCCCATACTTCTCTGGAAAAGCAGCCCCAAAGAAACCTTGGTCGGCCATCTTGAGGACAATCTCTTTCTGAAACCTGTGGGCAAGATCATCCTCGGCCACCACCGGCATGATCTCCTTCTCAGCGAAATCCCGCGCCAGTCTCCGAACAGCCTTTTGTTCCTCGGTCAAAAAGAAATCCACACTAACCCTCCATGAACACCCACGAGCGTCACTCAGCTCTTCCTATCTCTTCAATAGCTTCTGGATTTTCTATTGAGGAAACGTCCCCAATCTCCTCTCCAAGGTACTTCCTTTTGATCGTGCCTCTCACTATCTTAGCAGAGCGGGTCTTGGGAAGGGCACCTACAAACCTGACATGCTCAGGTCTTAACGTCTTGCCGTGAAACTTGACCACCTGTCCCTTCAATTCTTCCTCTAAGTTCTGGCTGGGCTCATATCCGGGTTGGAGGACTACAAAACATACAACGGACTCTCCTTTGATCTCATGGGGTATACCGATGGCTGCTGCCTCCGATACGGCAGGGTGTTCAATGAGTGCTGCTTCAATCTCTCCTGGTCCAACTCTCTTGCCTGCAACCTTCATCGTGTCATCGGAACGGCCGTGCAAAAACCAGAATCCATCCTCATCCACATGGGCCCAATCCCCGTGATACCATACCTTCGGCCATTTAGAAAAATATGTTTCGAGGTAACGTTTTGGGTCTTTCAAGAATCCCTTCGTAAAAGAAGGACAGGGCTTCTTGCACACCAGATGTCCGATACCGCCGCGGATAGGCCTGCCGTCGTCGTCATATACGTCTATATCCATAGCCAGGCCAGGGCCTCTCAACGTGCATGGTTTAAGGGAGCAAATGGGCAAAGGCGACAACAAACACCCGACCATCTCAGTCCCGCCGGATATATTAATCACAGGGCAACGCCTCATCCCAACATTCTCAAAATACCACTTGTACGAATCTGGATCCCACGGTTCGCCCGTAGAACCCAGAATTCGAATACTTGACAGATCATGCTTCTTTACCCATTCCAATCCAGACCTCATGAGAAGTCGAATGGCCGTCGGCGAAATCCCCAAAATGGTAATTTGATGGCGTTCGACCATGTCCCATAGGCGGTCGGGGTTCGGATAATCTGGTGCTCCTTCGTAAATCATGTGAGTTCCGCCGTAGTGCTGAACACCAATAATCTGCCAGGGACCCATCATCCAACCGATATCCGTTACCCAGAAAAATCGGTCATCGGGTTTCACATCAAAGTAATAACCTAACTCTTTGACCATCTGGGCGGTAACGCCTGCGTGGGTATGCATCGTGCCCTTGGGCCGTCCGGTCGTCCCTGATGAAAATAGGATCATGGAATAATCCTCTGCTTCCATTACCTCGGTCTCAAAGTCTCTGGACTGTTTCGGAACAATATCGTCCCACCAGATATCCCGGCCCTCGGTCCAGGGTATCTCTTTATCTCCAAGCCGCTTTTTGACTATGATATGCTTCAAAGCAGGGGCAGTTTTTGCGGCCTCGTCACAGGCAGCCTTGAGATCAACTCGCTTGCCCCTGCGTAAAGATCCGTCAGCCGTAAAGAGAAGTTTCACCTCTGCATCTTCCATGCGGACTGCCAGAGCTTTCGCCCCGAAGCCAGAAAAGACAGGGACGAACGGAGCTCCAATCTTCAGGCAGGCCCAAAATGCTACAATTAGCTCCGGGATCATAGGCATATAAAAACACACAGTATCCCCCCTCTTAATACCCAGACTCTTCAAGGCATTGGCGCAGCGGTTCGCCTCTGTGTACAGATCCCAATACGTCCACTTCTCACAAGCTCCATCCTCTCCTTCCCAGATGAACGCCAGGCGATTCTTACCAAGAGGGTCTCTCGCGTGACGATCCAGACTATTATGTGCTACATTGATTTTTCCTCCAATAAACCATTTGGCCCACTCGAAACTCTTGGAGTTACCCAGGTCTAATACCTTATCATATGATTTAAACCATTCTACGCCGCAGTCTTCCATCATTGAATCCCAGAACCACTCAATGTCCCCTGTAGATCTGGCTATTAAATCCTCATAGCCCTCTATGCCGTGTTTATCCATAAACCTCTTTATGTTGCT
>JBDRGH010000506.1:0-3231 GCA_043818015.1 Pseudomonadota bacterium | reverse complement strand
GACAAATACCCGATTAATCGGTTATATCTGGGATAATGAACCCCCAAAGGGGAGTATGGTTACCAGTCAATGGTGGCCTAAATTGAAGTATGTCGTACTGCGAAACAAGACGGACAAGTTAAACGAGTGGGTTTCTGAACGGCGAAATGTCTACGAGGATTATAAGCAGCTCTTTGGTGAAGAACCTCCAGAAGTAGGAGGCCTAGCTCTTCACATCAATTCTCAATATACGAAGAGCGAAGCTGAAAGTTGCTTCGATGACATCTATTTTTCAAAAGAGTAGACTATAGATCCTCCATTCTGGTCCTGTTTGCGAGAAGGTGTGCCTGCCTTACCGGTTCCGGCAACCTATATCCTCGACACGTGCGTAACGTAATGTTGATACATCCGGTAATATCCGTTTTGTAGCCAGGTGAGACAAAGATGGGTTTAGTTCCTCTCTTGGTTCTCAAGACAGCTCCTATGGCCGTTTCACCATCTCTCAAAAGGGTATAGTCGCCAACCAGGCTACCAATCTCTCCGAACGTTCCAAACAACCTGTTCTTGGCGCAGCCGACAGATGGTAAATTCAATATTAGTCCCATGTGAGATGCCAAACCCATGCCTCTGGAATGGGCGACACCCTGTCCATCGAATATCACTACATCTGGCCTGCTCTCTATCCTCTTAAAGGCCTCGATCAAGATGGGTGCTTCCCTGAAGGAAAGCAAGCCTGGGATATACGGAAAATCTCTCTCACCTACGGCCGTTGCTTCCTCAACGGGTCTTAACTCTGGAAATGTAAGGACAACAACCCCCGCATAGAACCTGTCACTCTTCTTCGAATAGGATACATCGGCTCCGGCGAGAAGGTGGATGTTCGTCTCTATTTGGCCAAAAATAACTCTTTTCTTCAGCCTCTCTTGAATCTTAACAGCTTCTTGAGAGGAAACAGACCAGGGGTGAAGTTCCCTTACGATCATAAACTCACTACCTGGGAGTCTCTCTCTTCCGTTCTATCGAAAGGGCTACCCCCAGAATCTTGCTGGTGCTGACTTCCAAGGAATCTAACCAGCTTGTCCCTAAAAATTCCCTTTTCCGCTCCGAAGCACAGGTTTCTTGACCCGCCTTTGGCGAATTCCCCAAGAACCCTGTTCACCTGTCTGCGTGCAACGCACAGGCAGATGTTCGTTCCACACGAAATTTTTAATTTCTTCAGGGTGGAGGTGGACTAACTAATCCTCACTATCTTTCCAGAAACCTCTGTAGTCGACGGAAAGGATGTTTATTCCCTCCTTGTTGTCCACACTTACTGTGCCCTTTCCTATAATCTCTTCAATCTGACCAGGTTCGTTTAATCTTTGATGGAAGTCTGTCTTTCGGTTCCATGGGGGATAACCCTTGAATATGACATTCCAGAGCCCCCCGGGAATGCACTCGGCGTTTCTTTCTTCTTCGTTTCGAATCCTATTGTTTATGGTAACGAGAAGGTGAAAGAGGTTTGGGTTTACCCTGGTATCCTCCGTAAGGTGCATCTTTTTGCCTGTACCACCATAGGCAAGGGGGATAAGGACGCCCAACCCGTATTTGAATTGGACCTGATCCATTTTATTAAGGTAGTTATCCTTGAAGCTATTCCACTCTCGATGCAGATCTTCCCTTTCAGCATATCTTCTAAAACCTTCATTTATCATACCGCCATAAAAATCGAGGGTTAAATGAGGTTTCCTTCCAATTTTCGAGAAGGCCATCATGTAGCCCATCAAACGCCAATCCAGGTATTTTCTCGACTTATCCCGGAGTCCGTTCAAGATTTCGCTCTGATCACCACTTTCTGTAAATATTCGCCTCATCTCCGCCCTTATCTCAAGATAATTGCCTATCATAGTGGCGGAAATATCATTGATGTGGTAACCCCAGACATCTATCATCGTAAAAAGCGTGAGGGAATCCAGAAACAACGTTACAGATTGTTTGTTGGCGAGGATGCTCTGAAAATCCTTATCTCGCAGGAGGGGCTCAAAGGACATATAAGAAGATTCTCCGGTATAGAGGGTGCCTATCAAGAGGTGATACTGAACCACCTTTCGTATTAAGAGGGCTTCTTGCTCTGACGGTACCCTGTTTTGGAGGAGATTGAATTCGACGATCATCTCAGCGCTCTTCTCGTTGTGTCTTCTCTTATCTTTAAATCGGCCAATGTCATGGAGCCATAGAATTATGGGCATCAGAAGTGGTGAAAATGAAAATATGGAGTGGGCCAAGCCAGAGACCTCTCTCATAGCAGTATCATCCAGAGCACTCTCGGGAAAGTCCCCCGAACAAATACTGTTATAAACCGCTTGGGTCTGAAATGTGTGGATCAGGGTCCTGCCAAATTCCTGTGGGTCTTCCGAAAGCCCCTTCTCGAATATTGCCTCTAAAGGAGGAAATAAATGAGTGAGAGTATGAAACTCGGCAGTATTGTCAATATTTTCTCTATTAAGGGTTAGCCACTCAAGAGAGATGCTCTTTGAAAAGGTGAGGAGTCTATCCTTGAACGTCCTTTCCGGTTCAACAAGGTCCTCCGGTTTTTTGTCGAAGCTCATACATCCATTATCTCCCATCTTTTATTTTAAAGAAGACTTTTTCGCTACATCCCTGCTTTTCAGTTTATCGGTCTCGATGATCTTTCTCAATTCTTCCCCTTCGATGATCTCTTTATCCAGTAATACCACCGCGAGTTCCTCCAATAAATCCTTCTTGCGATTGAGAAGGGTTTTTACCTTACTGTACGTCCCATCTATGATTTTCTTTACTTCGTGGTCTATCTCACGGGCCGTCTCCTCACTGTACTCTCTTGTGGAGAAGAGATCCTGACCAGGCAGCAGGGACCTTTTTTCTTTCTCGAAGGTCACGGCTCCCAGTTTATCGCTCATACCGTATTCTTTGACCATACTCTTGGCAATCTCGGTAGCTCTTATCAAATCGTTTTGTGCCCCGGTGGAGATGTCATTGAAGACTATCTCCTCGGCAACCCTTCCTCCGAGAAACACTGCTAAACGATCCAGCAGCTCAGACCTTGTCATAAGGTAGCGATCTTCCGTGGGCAACTGCATTGTATAACCAAGGGCAGCTATCCCTCTGGGAATTATGGAGACTTTATGAACAGGATCAGTGGTTGGTAGGGATTCAGCCACTAATGCATGTCCCGACTCGTGGTAGGCTATGATTTCTTTTTCTCTTTTGTTCATGAGCCTTTTTCTCTTCTCC
>JBDRGH010000505.1:0-3149 GCA_043818015.1 Pseudomonadota bacterium | reverse complement strand
TCTTAAGACGAAGGTAGTTTCACCCATTGAGTTAATAGAGGAGGTTGAGTCATGGCAATAGAAGCCCGGCCATTAGTGGAAATAACAAAAGAGCCCTCAAAGTATTGAACAAAGAGATGGGTATAGTAGATACCGTACGATTTATAAATCAGTTTACCACGGGCTATGGTGACTATACCCAGGACCGCGAGCAACTATTTAAGGACATGACATTGGATGATATCATTTCCGCGGTAAAGAAAAAACAAACACCACCCCGCAATTAACTTAAACCCCTATTTTTACAGCAGAGGGGTCAGGTCTCAACTTTCAACATGCCAAACTTCTCTAAAACTTTCTGCTCTATTTTTTTCAGTTCGGTTTCTCGGTCGATAAGTTGCCGAAACCTTCGCGCCGCCTGGCTTACAGCGGCCCCTTTCATACCATAATATCCACCTATCTCCTGCAAAGAATCTCCTCCAAAACGATGGCTCAAATATAAACAGAATTTTCGAAAGTTCGCATTCTCCTTGGGCAATATGGCTTCAACCTGCTTTTCCATCTCGATCAGTGTGGGTCTCCTTTGTAATGCCTTTAATGCTGGAATGTCTCTCTTATCCCTAGCCTGCGACCGTTCGCCCCTCACCAAAGCCCTTTCAATAAATCCTTTGCTGCCGAGCATAGTCGAGGCAACTACCTCTTGGAGAGGGTTCCGCAGGTCTTGATCAATGGCTCCCTCAACGAAAGCCCGATACCGCTTATGCGCCTTCGCTTTATCTGCGCTGAAATACCCCAAAATCACCCGGTTCTCCAACCACAATGGGTTCTCCTGTAGTCCCGCATAGTTTGGATAACTAGACCACGCATATGAAATAAGATCCTCCACGATCCCAGACCGAACCGGATTCAGATGAATGTATCGGGAAAGCTCCTGTGCATAAACCTCCTTTTCTGCCAAAATAGCCTTGAATCTCCCCTGAAAAAGATGCCCGGATCGCTTTCTCTTCGTATTGAAATAAGTTGTATACGCACCGTTAATATGATGGAGGATTTGCGAAAGATTTCCGCGGGGAGTTTCCAAAAGCAAATGGTAATGGTTCGAGAGAAGGCAAAAACAGTGAATTATGGCCCCATATCTTTCATGCGCGGATTGAAGGTAGCTCAGAAATTTCTTCCGATCCGTGTCATTCCAGAAAACCGCTTTCCTTTCATTCCCTCGAGAAGTTACATGATACCAAGCTCCCGGATACTGGATGCGTAACGGACGGGCCATCTATTGGATTCCTTTAAACCTGCAAGCCTCCAAACCCCTTTACCTCCAACTATTTAGGCTGCTTTCTCCCCTGCCGGTAGATCGTTCGCCGTCCCCTGTACTCATATGTCATATGTGGCAAGCTGAGTCTATGCTTTTACTGACAATCAATCTTTCCTTATCTCACATGTTAAGGACTGACCCTTTAGCTCCTCTCTGTGTTGAATGTTGAGACCTGACCCCTATGCTTTTACAAAAAATACGCCTCATACTCTGTCTCCTCTGTGTCTCTGTGGTGAAACCAATTCCTGCATTTCTCTGCGATCTCTGCGGACTCTGCGAGAGACGCCCCTTTTTTCCTTTATTCAAATAGCAAATACGTCCCCAAGTCCTTCTCAAAATGTCAATAAGTCAAGCCTGACCCCAAAGCCACCCCTTCCTCTTTTGACTTTTTTGATCAATTTGGTATAATAATAGAAAAAAGCGAATCTTAAGTGAAGAGGTAACCAAATGGCGAGAAAAAAAATGACTCTCTGTTTTGAGGATTATGTCAAAGGAATCGAACTCTTGAAGCCCGAGGAGCAATTGAGCCTAATCGAAATCATATCTGCTCGTCTGAAAAAAACTCTTAACGGAAAACAAAAAACAAAACATCGTGTCATGGAACTCGAAGGCCTGGGCGCCCACCTATGGAAGTCTATCGATGTTCAACACTATGTTAATGAGGAGAGGAAATCTTGGGATTAATCGAAGACCTCCATGGCCAAAGGATTTGCCTCGATACCGCGCCCATTATTTACTTTATCGAAGAACATGAAACATATCGGAATATTGTACGTCCTGTTTTTGTCGAAATCGATTCGGGAAATATCGAGGCGATTACCTCAACCATTACACTCCTGGAAGTGTTGGTTCATCCTCTCAGAACCGGAAATGAACCCCTGGCAGAAAAGTACCGGGAAATTCTGCTTTTCTCTGCGGGGCTAATTACCTTTGAAATCTCCCATGAGATATCTGAAATGGCATCGAGGTTGAGAGCAAAATATTCCATAAGAACTCCAGATGCGATTCAGATCGCCGTAGGAATCCAGCAAGGCGCAGCTACCTTTCTGACCAATGATCCAAATTTAAGGAAAGTATCTGAAATCAAAATACTCATCCTTGATGATTACCTACCGAAGTAAACCGGCTTCTCGCTCCGGCTTTTTCATTTTCCCGTCCAATTTTCTAACACTCCACCCATTATTGCTCGATCCTTTGTTCCTTAACCTGCAACCTGTAACCTTTTTGGGAAACCCGCAACCTTTAACCTATTCTTTTCTCCTGTATCCTGTATCCTGTTTCCTGCTTCCTGTTCCCTGCATACTTCCATCATTCCACTCTTCCAATCTTCCCTTATTCCCCTTGTTTTGACTTCCCCTCGCCTTCCAAAACGCAAAGCAATTTCTGCACGAACGTCCCCCAAACTCGACTCGATTGTTGCACCGGGCCACCACGTGCATCGTCCCCTCGGGGGCATAGAGGCGCGGCAAGCGCGGCATGGCGATCTGGAGGGCAGGCCGAACCGCATCTTCTCTCTCACCATATACACTCATTGCTTCCCGCCCCATTATTCCTACTACTCTTTAAGAATCACAAATTGATCTTAATAAATACGTTAACTTAGGCCCTCAAAGGTGTCCGGTACCGAAACATTGCACACCGAAACACAAATCCCGACCCGATCTTAATAAATCCAAGGACTTTTGCCTTCCAAGGTGTCCGGTACCGCACCGCGCGCCACCGCCCTCGTACGCTCCTCCGCCGGCTCCGATACAAGGATGCTGCCTTCACCTCAATTGAAAAGGCTCGGCCAGTGGAACTCAACTATTACGAGGCTACTTCTACGTTCACTTCCGTTGCGACCCGGATAGTTGCT
>JBDRGH010000504.1:0-4186 GCA_043818015.1 Pseudomonadota bacterium | reverse complement strand
AGCCACCACCACAGCCAAAATTGCCACTAAATATTTCTTCATACCCTTCTCCTTTCACTTGATAAAATTTCATCACACATTTTGGGTAGTACCTCTAACTGCTCAAGTTTGGATATCCCTCCCAGCTTCCACCTTATATCTTCGCACAATGGGCTATCGCATATCTTTGCCCCGATCCTTACTTCTTCCCTGTCAATCTCCAAAACCTTTGCAATAAACTTGAAAAGTACCCTGCCATATTCTGTTGAGGGAAGAGACGCTAATACCCTTTGTTCGCTTTCTGTCATTCTCCTTATTATTTCTTCCACTTTCCGAACTCATCAAGGGTGATAATTTTTTTCTCGCCTGATTCCCTCTTTGATTCCACCCCTTTAAGGGCGTCCATGTAGGCTGAATGAAAAGCCCCGTTCTTGTCCAAGGTGTTAATCTCGATGACCGCTTCACACCGGATGTCTTTCCGTGGCCTGTAATCGCTCCCCATGCTTAACGGAAGCAGTTTCGTGGTTACAGTTTTTAATTCCTTGTTCGTTTCCGTAATCATTGCACAGGGGTTGTTGATTCTCCACCACTCCGGCCCCAACGGATGCTCGGACGGATCAAGAGAACCAACATAATTATGACCGCCCATTGTTACGAAATGTAGAATCTCACCCTTGTAGCCCTTGCTGATCGCTGTTACTTTTTCCATGAACCTCTACTCCTTTCTGGGTTTCTATGTCCGGCGAAACAAACCGGATATGATTTGGCTCTATCCTCACTTCAAGGATAGTCTTACCATCTAAAACGTATTCGTACAGCATTGTCGGGTCGTCAGGGTAAAATCGTCTTTTTAACAACCCTGATTCCTTTAAATTACAAAGGTCACGTTCCCCAAGTCCTAACTTTTCAAGTTGTGCTAATAAAAGAGGCCACACTTCTTTGTCTACCCTCTTTCCAAGTTCCTTTGCTGCGTCCATTCGCTCCTCCTTGGGAGTCTAAGGTTTAACTATTGGACTTGCCTTCTCCGGTTTTGGTTTCATCGCCTCAAGCTCTTTGGCGTTCTCACTTTTGGCATCCTCAAGCAGTTTGTCCCTCACAAGTTGTTTGTCATTCTCCTCTGTAATCCATTGAGCTTTCTTTTTCTCAAGCAGAATGGTCTGCTGGAAGGCCGATTCCTTGGCAGTCTCTTTATTTTGCGCCTTTGTGTTCTCTACTGCCAGCTTGCCTTCAGTTTCTATTTGAACTTTAAGTTTTTCGGCCTCTATCGCCTTTTGTTCCATTTCAGCCTGGGCCGCTCTGCCTTGTTCCTCTTTCGCTTGCTTTTCATCCTCTGTCAGAAGGAACTTCTGCGGGTCAAGGTCTGCGCTTCTATACGCTTCGTCAAGGTGATGCTCAAGGTCAACGAGTCCCGGTAGGATTTCGCTTGACAATGCAAACATGAGCATTTCCCGAATCTTGTTGCCCCTGATAATGGTGTTCTGGAATCCCACGAAACCCGTTGCGTGAACCTTCCAGTTGCCCTTTCCGCGAAAGTCGGGGTCTCTCATGTCATATTCAATAATATCGTCAATGTGTGGCTCTATGAGCTTCCTGTCACTGTTCTTTATGACCAACCCGATGTACGTCCCGGCATTCTTCTGAAGTTGGTCAGCCTCGAAAGCGGTGTCTGATTTGTGTTTCTCAAGGGTAAATCCCTGTAAGATAGTAGGGAACGTCAGGGTGTCCAGGAACCTTTCCGCCATTTGGATACCGCTTATCAAGGTTTCACCAACGTCAGGGAATACGACCGGCAGAATAGCATCCCTTACGGAAGTAGGCCCCGATTTAACGTGAACCTTCATGCCTGGAAATATCTCGTTTATCTCTGACGGATCGTCCAACAGGTTTTCCTTTACCGCAAGGATGACATTACCCGATAGCTTCTTATTGTCTTCCAGCGCCCTGATCTGACCAATCAGCCATGCCTGGGCGTCCTCTGCATTGTCCGATATGCCGTTCCCGTGCTGTTCGTCAAGGTTCTCTTCCATGAAACACTGTTTGTACGGATGCTTTTTAGTTCCATTCTCTATCAGGCGGATAACCCTTCCATTTACCATGTCGCCTAAGATATGAACATCATTACCCTCTTCCTCTATGTTCTCAAACTCGTAATACTCAAGCCTCTCAAAGTCGCCTTCCCGTTCGATTTCTTTTTGAAACTCGTCAACTAATTCCACAGGAGCTTTCAGCCAGAACTGAAAATGGTCGAACTTTTTCTTCCGGTCAATGATGTCCCTCATTCCCGGCTTATTTGTGGACTCATCCTCCTCTTGAGTCGTCTGACCCTTCTGTTCTGAAATCACCTCGTCAATTATGTCGTCAAAATAACCGACCTGTCCTTTGAGTTGCTTTAAATCATACGCTGAACTGTAAATCTTCTCAGTTACCCCTGCCTTACTGAAATCACTTTCCTCCATATCCCATGCAATATCCCACACGGAAACGTATCTATGACCGGGTACGGGTCTGCTATCTGTGGCCTGTTCCCACTTATCGTACTGTTGCGGGTCGTCTAAATACTGAGTAAGTTCCTGATTCTCAAGGTAACTGCCTTTCTGCCATTCCTTAGTTGAAACGTCTTCCACCCCGAATTTTGAGAATGTCATCCCGTAATACGGTAGGCTTGTCCACATCTTCTTATATTCGGATATGGCGTCCCTCAAGAGGAGTTGCTTCTGGATAGAGGCTTCCATTCTGGACTTGTCAATATTCGCGGCGTCAAGTTCCTCTTTGGACATCCTGTTTAAATCATCGGGGTCTATCTCCAGCTCGAACGGGATCTTATTATTACTCAGGGTGGTGTCAATCAGGATAGAGACGAACGACATGACTTTCTTGCGGATAATTCCAATCCAGGTTGTTGACCGCCAGCCCTTCCCCTCTTCCGCCTTCCACGACTTAACCCTATAGTCCTTGTTCGTGACGGCCTGAAAGTTCCGCTCGAATTTCAGGTCGAGGTACTCCCCTTTTTGCTTGGCATACCTCTTCTTGGTCTCCCATATAAAACGGTCAAGGCCCGTTTGGTGTTCTGAGGGGGTCGTTATCGCCATTAGTTAGCCTTCTTTCTCCTCCTTGACGGTCTTGGACTCGACGGCGGGGGCTTCGTTTCCTCGGCTTTTGCTGTTTGCTTGGTGTTATATTCGGCTAATTCCTCATCAGGAATCTTGGCGAATTCCTTCGCCTCTTCACCGGAAACTACCTTTTGGGTGTTCAGGAGTTCCGCTTTCTCTTTAGCAATCTCTTCCAACCTGGCCTTTCTTTCCCGTTCCTCCAACTCTTCCTTGAGTACGGGGTTAAGTTCCACTTCCTCTAACTCTAATGCCCTTAGCTTCGCTTCTTTTTCAACTATGGCATCAGCCTCAGCTTTCTCTTTAGCCTCAGCCTCAGCCCTCTTCTTGGCCGCTGCGTCAGCTTTTTCCCTCGCCTGCTGGTCTGCTTTGGCTTTTTCATCAGCGTCTTTTCTGGCTTTCGCTTCGGCTTTCTCCCGGACTTCCCTCTCTGCCAATGCCTTTCTCTCTTCCGCTAACCGGGCATCCTTGACTTCCTTGAGGTCATCAAACCTTTCCTCAAGGTCGGCCATCATGCTTTCAAGACTGGCAATCCTGGTTAAACCATGTAATACTACTCTTGCCTGTGCATTCGTCAAACCCATGATTATTCTCCTTTCTTATCTTTTTTAAGTCCATGTGACAATTCTCTTTTGGGCCGCCATCCGGTATTACGCATGGCGCCGTAAACATATGCGTTAAGTCGCTCTCCCGTGTATCCCTTCTTCCGGGCAGTCTTTTTTAGTTTTCGTTCAAGTGCCTTTGGCATAATTTTTCCAATAAAAAACCCGTTGTCCAATAGGGCAACAGGTTTGAAATACTTAATGATTTATGCTATTTTTTAAATCTTCTTAAGACATTTCTTTCTCAGCAAATGCTATCATTGCGTTTATAAATTCGGGCCATTCCTTCTCGCTAAAAGATATTTCAAGAAGTTGTTCGTATTCTTGGAAAATAGCACAACTATTAACCGTAAACTTTTCATTACCCCACAAATCCCACCAAGCACCACGGATTGAAGTTCCCCAATTTAGCTTTTCAGCAAAGAAAGGCATATTCACCATGATTAGATACCACAGGTTTCCTTCTTCGCTTTCGATGTAGTCGAAAGTTTGTCTTTC
>JBDRGH010000503.1:0-2049 GCA_043818015.1 Pseudomonadota bacterium | reverse complement strand
GCAGGCATTTTCAGAAACTCGCCCTTCGGGCTCAGACATCTGGAAATACTTATCTTCCGCTTCGTCAAGATGGGTACCCCAAAAATCCTGTTCACCTGTCTGCGTGCAACGCACAGGCAGATGTTCGCTCCAAAGGAAATTTTTCATTTTTGAGGATGGACTAATTAGTTTTTCAGGGGGTAGTGGCGGAAAGGAAATTTTCTCAGTGTGAAGCGGATGAAACAAAACCGGGAAGAGAATTCAATAGTTCACCGTGCAAAGACGGAAGGACTTGAGATAGTTAGTTATTCTAAAGGCTCCTTTCGTAGTGGCAGCATAAGTATTATAAGGGAAATCCCCCTGACCATCTTCTTAAACGGTATAGAAATTGTTACTCTCCTCTGTATCGGTAACTACTCGAAGGAGCTAGCAGTTGGTTTTCTGAGGTCAGAAGGGATGCTCAATTCTCTGGAGGAGATAGGATCTATTAAATTCGATGAGCAGAGGGGAATTATTGAAATTGAGACCCAGGGAGCGAGTCCTATCGCTGAGAAGCTGTTTATGAAGAGAACTATCACATCAGGCTGCGGTAAGGGGACCAGTTTTTACAACGTCATGGATTCAATACGGTGTAAGGAAATCCGCTCGCAACTGAAGATCTCTGCCAAGCAGGTGCTCCGTTTAATGAAGGAACTCCAGAGCCTTTCGGATCTCTACAAATCTACCCGAGGAGTTCACAGCTCTGCGCTAGCGACGCCTGATCGAATAGTGATATTTAGAGAGGACATAGGGAGACATAACGCCGTAGACAAGATCAACGGAGAATGTTTCTTAAGAGGGATGGAACTGGATGATAAGATACTCCTCACCACCGGCAGGATCACTTCCGAGATCCTGATCAAAACAGGCAAGATGGGGATACCGATCTTGATTTCCCGTTCTGCACCGACCAGTCTAGCGGTTTCTGTGGCAAGAGAGACGGGTATAACGACGGTGGGCTATGTTCGAGGAGGCAATTTCAAGATTTATACCCATTCTGAGAGGATCAGGGATTGAGAGGCTTCCGTGCAGACTAAAGACTTGGAAATCGATCAAGAGCTAGAAAAGCTAAGGTTTCCTTCGGGGTTAGTGAAGAGACCGGAAGGATTTCACATTTCTCTAAATATCTCCCTCGCCTTCTCCACATCCTTCTTTATCTGCAGAACAAGCTCATCTGGACTGCCAAAGGCCTTTTCATCTCTTAGCCTTTCCACAAAAGACATCTTGAGGTCTTCGTCATAGATGTCTTTATCAAAATCAAGGATATAGACCTCGATAGAGAGAGCTTGATCTTTAAAGGTGGGTTTAAAACCGATGTTCGCAACCCCTTGATAGATATTATCTCTGTAAAACACATGGACCACGTATATCCCCGGTTTAGGAAAGAGCTCTTTAACCGAATTCAGATTTGCCGTAGGGAACCCCAGTGTCTTCCCTCTGCTTTTGCCTCTACTTACCTTTCCCGTAATTGAATAGTCTCTTCCCAGGAGCCTGGCAACCTTTCTCACCTCTCCCTGCTGGATGAGGCCCCTAATCTTTGTACTGCTAACCGTAACGTTGTCCACTTTGATAGCGTCTACAATGTGTACTTCAAAATCAAATTCTTCACCTAACCCCTTCAGGGTATCAGTATTCCCTTCTCTCCCTTTGCCAAAGGCATAATCATGACCGACGAAGATCGCCCTGACTCCGATCTTATCCACAAGAATACCCTTTACGAATTGTCTTGGTGATAGGTTCGCATATTCGGGAGTAAACTGTTCGCAGATGATAACATCGATCCCCGATCCTTCCATCAACTTCATCTTCTCCGAAACGGAAGTAATCAGAACGACGTTCTTTTGGGGAGAAAGTACATTTAAGGGATGAGGTTCAAAGGTGTAAACTATCGAGTGTCCTTTCAATTCAGAGGCCCTTTCTTTGACCTCTCTAAAGATCTTCTGATGTCCAAGGTGAATGCCATCAAAATTTCCTATCGTTATAACCGGGTTTCTAAATTGTTTGTTCAAATTCCCGGTGCCATCTATAATT
>JBDRGH010000502.1:0-3663 GCA_043818015.1 Pseudomonadota bacterium | reverse complement strand
TGCCAATTCAAGGGTATTATCCGTACAGAAAGTGACAAATTCCTACCTTCGGGCACCATGGAGATCACCTTCGAAAAAATATTGTCCAAGGTGTACTGAAGTTGATCTCTATCACTCAGGACATGAGGTAAATCCTGTTCGAATTCCTTTAATACACCTGACTTAACTTCTGCCAGGTTCCCCAAGTGTTTCTCCAGGACTTTTTCAATCAATGTCTGCACATTGACCCTACCAAATTTGGGTCTTGAGAACTGGGTATAATCTACGATTGCCTCAATGATACCGTCAATTCTATTCACGTTTTGTCCCACTATTTCATAAAACTCGCCTCTAAATTCGGTGTCTTCAAACCTCTCTGGCAGTAGCTGAGTGAAGGCCTTTATAGAAACCAGGGGATTCTTGACTTCATGGGCCAAATTAGTAATCAGGGTATCAAAGGAGAAATCTATTCTGTTTTCTTTTTCACTCTTAACGTACCTGTATTCTTCAAACTTCTGATCCTCTGATGGGATAGTAATTATAGTATCTTCAATCCCGAAGGAAAGGTCTCGACCTGAAATAATCTCGCCGTCGGCCAAGATGGCGCTTCGCGCTACGACGCTCTCTAACTCTACCAAATTGCCGGGCCAGTAATAGTTTTTGAGCACCTCTACAGCATCTGAAGATAACCTCTTTCTTTGTATTTTCATCCTTTGGCTCAAGTCATTAAGGATATAATTTGCGATCATCGGGATATCTTCCCTTCTTTCTCGCAAGGGGGATAGACTGATTGGAAGGGCACTTAACCGATAAAACAAATCTTCCCTAAATTCTCCATTATTGACCTTTGTTGAAAGATCTTTACTGGTGGACGCGATTACTCTCAGATCTAAAGCCACCTCTTCTCTCCCCTTCGTTGCAATCGTGCCTTCTTCAATAATCCCCATTAACCTCATCTGAATATCTAAATCTGCTTGGCCAATTTCTTCCAGAAATAATGTACCAGCAGTTTTAGAAGATCTATCCTCTGCTATTGCGAGCAAAGTATTTATGAGTGATTCCCCGATTAAAGTACCACAATTGAGTTTGAAGAAACCCGCTTCCTTCCTTAACCCGTTGTAATGAATAATCTTTGATGTCAATTCGTGCCCTGATCCATTTTCACCATGAATTAAAACGGGCATATCATTGTGAAGGGTTTTAGCAACCACAGTTGCCACCCGTTGCTCCAAAAGAGGCGATTTATAAATTCTTCTGTATCTGGCGATCTTTCTCGCTGTATGAGAAATCTTGGACAAAGGGGGAACTGATTTCCTCCTGTTCAACAAACTCTTAGCCTTCTCTCTCACATCATAAACGCTAAAAGGTTTAGAGACAAAATCACAGATGCTATAGTCGAAAAGATCCACAACCTCCTGTGACGTCTTGTGCTCCATTAGTAATAAAACAGCAATACCTTCATTGTATTCAATTAATCTCTGTAAAAGCTCTATTTTGCCATCGAGAGGGTCTGATACACCCAGGATAACGAGATCTATCCCCTCCGTTTTCGTCAAGGAAAGAGGTGCTTCACTAAAACTTAAGGTTCTAACACGAAAATTGTCCTTGAATATCATTCGAAGGGATTCCCTTACACTCCGAGAATCATCTACTACCAATATCTCGTTCATATCTTTTGCCATCTCTTACCCCGCTTGGCAACTAAGGGAGCCAACGGCAGAATTACATAAAAGCTGCTTCCCTCTCCTACCGTACTCTCTACCTCGATATAACCCCGGTGTTCTTGAACAATCCTGTAAGATACCGGTAGCCCTAAGCCACTTCCTCCATGCTTTGTAGTAAAGAACGGAGTAAATATGTGCTCAAGATCATCCTTCGGTATCCCAGTCCCTGTATCACGTACTTCCATTTGGACATAATCGCTGTAATCATTTCTTAATAATCTCGTTTCAAGGCTAATAGTTCCGTTTTCCGGAGTGGCATCGACAGCATTCAATAATAGGTTCAAAAGAACCTGCTTGATCTGTTCTTTATCGATCATTACAGGGGGCATGTCTTTACCATATTCCCTACTCATTTTAATCGTCTTCTTCTTGGCCTCATTCTCAATCAAAAGGAGCATCTTTTCGGCTACATCATTGATATCCTCTTCGGCCAAGTTGGGTTCTGATGGGCGGGAAAACTCCAAAAGCTCGTTCACCAGAGAGCAGATCCTATCGACCTCACCAGAAGTAACTTTCAGAAAATGATCTCTAAATTCCGCATCATCAAACCTCTCTGGTAACAATTGAGTGAATGTTTTAATAGCCACGAGGGGGTTTCTTATCTCATGGGCCAGTCCCGCGGTCAAAGTACCTAATGCTGCTAACCTATCGGCACGGCGCATCCGAGCCTCAGATTTCTTCAAATCCTCGTATAATCGAGCGTTCTCAACGGCAATCGCTGCTTGATTGCCGAGAGTTTCGAGCAGGTCGAGATCTTCATGGGAGAACATAGTACCGTTCATTTTCTTACCCATATTAAATAAACCGATCAACTTCTGTCTCGTTATCAGGGGAATACAGACCTCCGATTCCATATCATGCAACCTTCCTATGATGGCTGGGATCCCTCGTCTGTGGGAGATTCTTTCCAGTTCCTCTCCTACGATGGCCTTCCTTCTATCTCTCAACCAACGTACCAAAGGATCATCACTCATCAGTCCGAATTTCTCCTCATCGACTTCGTCCAGTCCCATGGATGACTGTAGACAATAAATACCCTTCTCTTGGTCTAGCAGGAGTATAGACGCACTCTCCACTCCCATGGTTTCTGTAGTCCCATTCATCAGCTTTGCCAGCAGGGGCTCTCTTTCGACGATAGAGATCATTGCCTTGCTCAGCTCACGCAATCTGTCCTTGTAATCATATTTCCCCCTGAATAATATCTGCTCGATGGTCTTTTCCGCCTGCGGCTTCACTCTCGGCAAAACGAAGGTTGCTATTACAAACAATCCAAAGATGACAAGTGAGAATGAGTAGCTAATAGAATCAAAGAAGAACTTTTGGCCAAAATTGGCGATCAAAAATAAGGGAATTGATAATAAGAATATCAAGAACGAGTACGTGAGGCTTTTCTTGACAAAGATATTAATGTCCATCAAGTTATGTTTAACTACCGCGGTAGCGGTGGTAGCCACATAAAAGACATTGGCTAAGTTTCCGATAGGGTAGACATCAACTCCGAACATTGGCAGAAAATTAAAAGATCCTACTAATATAGCGCCAGAAGCGCCAAGAAGTATATATCTAAGACGGTTTCGTTCAACATGAGACCTTGTAGTTCTCGATTTCTTATAAACCAAATAGAGTCCGTAAAATGTGAAAAAGAAAAATGTCAACATAAAAGGTAAATACAGGGGGCCAGTCTGAGGATAGTATCCCCATCTATATTTACCAAGGCCGGGGACCACAAAGTAAGGTGTCCAATTAACCAAGGAGAACATAATACCGAGAATATAACCTGCATAAAGTAATATCCTCCTCGGTTTGCTCTCATCCTTTGTCAACGTTAAAAACCAGTGAAAAACAGTATAGGGAATAAAGATTAATCCTGTCCTCAGGACATTGGCCCAGACCTCCGTAAAATGCTCGTCCGAAAAGAAATAAAGCCCAAAAACCTCTGCGCTCCAGACAACCATGCAAA
>JBDRGH010000501.1:0-2470 GCA_043818015.1 Pseudomonadota bacterium | reverse complement strand
TTATGAAACCACTAAAATCCTGCATGCCGTAAGGGAATCTCCCCACATCTACCACTTTATAACCCATGGTTCCGAGTTTCTTGGAAAACTCCTGGGCCCACACTGCACCGTCAGGGTCATTCGGCCAGAAACCGCCAACCACCTTTGTGGTCTTGTCAGCAAATTGATTCCACATTCCTGTAAATACAGTGATGATCTGCTCTAAGTTCCAGAAGAAGTGAAAGGTCCATTTGTAGGGCCCTCCGGTCAACCAGGGCTCGATAGGTGCCACAGAGGAGATGCATGGGACCTCGTACCTCTCGCAGATGGCCCCTACGGGATTGACCGTGTCAGGGGTATGGAGAACCACCATCAGATCGACCTTGTCTTGTAAAATCAACTTGGTGGCCACCTCGGCGGCTTTCGTAGGATTGCTCTCCGTATCCATCGATTTGACTTTAATTGGCAGTTTCTTTCCCAACTCTTTAATTAAGATACCGCCCTCCTTGTTTATCTCCGCAACGGCCCGTTCATCAGCCCATAAAGATGTTTCTCCGAAGGGCGCGATAGGGCCGGTGATAGGTGCAGGGTGCCCAATCAGGATATGATCCCTTGCCGCAGCCCGGGAGATCCGGGGAAATAAGGAAGCTCCTGCTGCAGTTATTCCCGCTGATCCCACGATCTTGATAAACTTCCTCCTTGTTAAACCATCTTTCTTCATCTCTTTCTGTTTCATGGCTCCCACCTCCTGTTTTATGAATTTGGTTAAAGGGTTTAATAAAATATGGATCATCTACCACCCCTACTCATCTTCCTCTGAAAGCCGGTGTTCTCTTTTCTAAGAACGCTGCGATGCCTTCTTCGGCATCTTTAGAACGAGCAACTTTATCATATTCTTCAAGTTCGAGCCTTAGAGCGTCATCAAGAGGAAGTTCAATTCCTTTATTTATGGCCCCTTTGTAGGCTTTGAGAGCGAAAGGTCCATTGGCGGCAATTTTTTTTGCAACCTTCTCTACTTCCTCCATAAGACTCTCTGGGCTGCACACCTTTTCGACTAATCCAAATTCGTATGCCTCGGCAGCGGTGAGCATTTCTCCTGTGAACATGAGGTATTTGGCTCGACCCGTTCCGATCAATCTCGAAAGAAGCTGAGTCCCTCCGTAGCCAGCCATAAGCCCTAATTTCACTTCAGGAAAACCAAACCTGGCATTCTCAGAAGCAATTCGGATATCACATGCCATCGCCAACTCGCATCCTCCACCGAGAGCATACCCATTTACTGCGGCAATCACTACTTTACTTGATCCCCGAATCTTAGAGAGGATCGCCTGGCCTTTCGCAATCAGTTCGGATCGCTTGTTGCCTGCTTCTTTAATCTCTTTGACATCGGCGCCTGCAATAAAAGCTTTATTACCTGCTCCAGTGATTACCACAACGATAACTTGGTCATCTTGCTCCAACTCTGAAAAGATCTGTTCAAGCCTCATCATAATGTTGCTGTTCAAAGCGTTGAGCGCTTTTTCCCTGTTGATGATGATGTAAGCAATGGGTCCTTCTTTGTTAAAGAGTGTCTCTTCTCCGTTCACTTACGATCCCTTCTTGACACAGAATAGCTTCGACTTAGAAACATGCATGCCGTCATGCGGTTAAGGACTTGGTCGGTTTTTTGCGGAGCCTTGCTGATTTATCTCTCTCAAGATAGCCCATCTCCTGCGAAATCTTCTTTGCCGTTTCACACACCTCTTTGATAATCTGCTTTGTCCCTGTGGAGTTCAGAGATGAAGAGATGATGCCGATTCCCACCCCGGCAATGACTTTTCCGGTATAATCCCGTATAGGGGCAGCAATTCCTGTGATCCCCTCTAAAGCTTCTTCCTTATCCACAAAGAACCCTTGTTCACGAATTTTAGGAAGCCTTTTCCTGAAGGCTATCTGGTTCGTAAGAGACCTTCTCGTAAAAGGTCCCAGAGGGGTTTTCGTCAATAGTCGATTGACTTCGCTGTCTGGCAGATAAGCCATTAGGATCTGGCCCAGCATTCCGAAGTGGGGTGGGCGTCGAGTTCCTATCTGCGAGGCAAATCGAATGGGATTCCTCGGATCCTCCCTTTTGTCGATGTAAACGAGTTCATCATTCTGCAAGATTCCCAAAAAGGTTGTCTTCCCTAATGTGGATTGCAATTGGGCTAAATGGGGAACCGCAACTCTTCTGATCGAAAAGGATGAAAAGATGACGCTTCCCAGTTCGAACAACTTGAGACCAAGAGAATACTGTTTTGTAGGCGGGTCATATCTGAGGAAGTCGCATTTCATCAATGTGAAGGAGAGTCTTGAAACCGTTGCTTTGGAGAGGTTCAGAATCTTTGATAATTGACTTAAGGTTAACGCCTGTCTATCCCTATTGAAGGCGCATAGAATCTTGAGAGCCCTTTCAAGGGATCGGTTGTAAAAAGATTTCTGTTTCATTGTATGAACCTTAATTTCACTGTGTGTA
>JBDRGH010000500.1:0-5334 GCA_043818015.1 Pseudomonadota bacterium | reverse complement strand
CAGTTGAACAGTCCTATGGGTATTCTAACCGTTATATTTTTCAAGTTATTCTCACAAGCGCCCTGGAGAACCAAAACTTTTTCGCTGGGTCTCCGCCGTCTGGTCGGTACGGGGATTGCTAAATCCTTGGAAAGATACCTTCCCGTTAGAGAATTCTTGTCCGTTACTATTTCTTCCGGTGTTCCGCAGAAGACGATCCTACCTCCATCAGCCCCCGCTCCTGGGCCCATATCTACTATATAGTCTGCTGAGAGGATGGTTTCCTGATCATGTTCGACAACCAGCACGGTATTCCCCATGTCACGCAGCCTCTTTAAAGTCTCAAGCAATCTGATATTGTCTCTTTGATGGAGCCCTATACTCGGTTCATCCAGTATATAGAGTACCCCGACCAGGCTAGAACCAATCTGGGTAGCCAGCCTGATACGTTGCCCTTCACCTCCAGAGAGAGTGGCCGAGGGCCGATACAGGGTCAAATAGTCTACCCCGACATTTATTAGGAATGTCAACCTTTCCCGAATCTCTTTTAATATTCTCTCTGCTATCTCCATATCGCGAGCGCTTAACTCAATGTTAGAGAAGACTTCGAAGGCTTTTTTGATCGAGAGTTCTGTTATGTCAGAGATTGACCTTCCATCTATCTTAACAAAGAGGCTCTCCTGACGTAATCTTCTTCCACCGCAGGTAGGGCACGGACGATTATTCATATAACGCTCGACTTCTTCCCGGATGAAGTCCGAATCAGTTTCTCGATACCGACGTTCAAGGTTCTTTATAACCCCTTCAAATTCTTTATGATGATAGATCTTGCGGCCATTTAATTCAAAGTAAAATCTTATCCTTTCCTCTCCAGAACCGTAGAGAAGGGAATCTTGAACAGGAGGGGGGAGGTCCTTGAAGGGCGTGTAGATATCTATTTTATAATGCTCACTCAAGGCCTCTAACATTTGATGGAAATAAGTGGAGGTTTTTCTGGCCCAGGGTAAAATTGCACCTTCCCGGAGCGAGAGATTGGGATTGGGTACAATGAGCTCGGGATCAAAATACATGGTGGTCCCCAATCCTCCACAAGTAGGACAGGCTCCGTACGGGTTATTGAAGGAAAACATTCGGGGGGTTATCTCTGGGTAACTAATCCCGCAGTCTATGCAGGCGAATTTTTCGCTGAAGGTTAGTTCCTCGCCACCGATGATCCCTACTTTGACTATGCCTTCAGAGAGATTGAGAGCAGTTTCCAGGGAGTCTGCAAGCCTTTTTTTTATATTCTCCCTAATAATAAGCCGGTCAACTATGACGTCTATATGATGCTTCTTATTCTTATCGAGAACGATCTCTTCACCGAGGTCTCTTACCTCTCCATCAATCTTAATTCTGACATAACCATCTTGACGGAGCTGTTTTAGCTCTTTTCGATATTCTCCCTTCCTCCCTCTGACGATTGGCGATAGGATGACGATCCCAGTCTCTTTTGGCAGGCCCATTACTTGATCGACGATTTGCTGAACTGTTTGAGAGACAATCTCTTTGCCGCACTTATAACAATGGGGTCTGCCAACTCTTGCGAATAGTACTCGGAGGTAGTCGTAGATCTCGGTAACCGTCGCTACTGTGGAGCGAGGATTTTTGCTGATGGGTCTCTGTTCGATAGAAATGGCCGGTGAGAGACCCTCGATGGATTCAACATCCGGCTTTTCCATCTGCTCCAGGAATTGCCGAGCGTAAGCTGAAAGAGACTCCACATACCTTCGCTGCCCTTCAGCGTAAATCGTATCGAAGGCAAGGGTTGATTTTCCAGACCCACTCAACCCTGTAATTACAACGAGTTTATTCCGGGGGATCTCAACGTCAATATTCTTCAGGTTATGCTCTCTAGCCCCTTTGATTACTATCTTGTTGCTCCTCATGAGTTTCTGACCTCAGGTTAACCTTCAAGGCATGGATGCGATAAGATGTAAATTCTTAATTCTAGTTTACTTTCCCTCAAATTGCAAAAGAAATTTACCTCTGAGATGTGGGACACTCAGGAAACTGCTGGCGAAAATCTTCTTGATTTTGGAAGGAGATACAGATAACATGGAAACAAATAAGGGCGAAATGGTAAACGATAACCGTTATTTGTTTGCAGGAGGTGAGAAAGATGGAAAGTGGCTTGGATCCAGGACTTCCCTTAATACAAGATGCGGATCTCGATGGGAAGGTAGTGTTGTTAAGGGTCGATCATAATGTGGTAAAGAGGGGGGCTATGAGAGACCCTTACAGGATCGATAGCACAATGGGTACAATCTATAACATTGTGGAAAGGGGAGGGCGCCCTATCCTGATGACCCATGTGGGGAGGCCACGTAACAAGAAAACAGGTGAGATAGATTGCGATCCCGGCAGCTCTGTTGAACCCATTGTGGAGTATCTAGAACATAAGCTTCATATAAAGTTTCATATACCGAAGTTCAATACAGATTCTGCCAAGGGGATTCCTGGCATAGATACTTCCATAAATTTGGCCATAAAAGATTTGAGGAACAGAAAAATAGGGGGTATCTATCTGCCAAATACCAGGTGGTTTGAGGGGGAAGAGGGTGACGGAAAGGTTCGGGAAGACTTTGCCATACAGCTTGCAGGTCTGGCAGATGTCTTTGTTAATGATGCCTTTGGGAGCTGGCAGCCCAGTGCCTCAACATACGATATAACCAAACACCTTCCCTCATTTGCCGGATTTTTAATGCAGCAAGAGATAAAGAATCTGAGCTATGTATTAGAACCCACCAGGCCCTTTGTGGCCGTTGTTGCTGGTGCTAAATACGATACCAAAATAGGGCCGCTAAAAGAAATCTATAAGAAAGTAGACCATCTTATCCTGGGCGGCGTCATATACAACACCTTTCTGAGTGCTAAGTATAACGTGCGTATAGAGGGGGTTGCGGAGTCAGATGTTATGGCTGCCGAAGATTTGGTTGAGACTGATAAGAAAAATCACAAGATACTAGAGCTGCCCTATATAGTCGAATCGGACACCCTAGAAGGAAGAATTTCGGGGAAATACAGGACAATGTCGATTCGTGATTTTAAGAAAGGAAAGAAGTTTGGATACATGTTGGATGTTGACCCTCAGTCCTTTGAAGACAAAAAAGTATCAACCCTTATAGGAAGTGCCAAGACCATCTTCGTAAATGCAGTGATGGGATTTACCCCTCATTTTACAGCCGGTTCAGAGGCACTCGATAGGACGATTGACCAGAACAGAGCTGCAAAAAAGCTTTATGGAGGTGGAGATACGTTGCAGGAGTTCAAAAACCTTTGTCCCGGATTGTATCTGGCAGTTCTAGATGATGCCCAGTATTACTTTTTTACAGGAGGCGGAAGCGTCCTCAAGGCCATACAGGAAGGAAGTCCTTATGGTCTTGAGCCGATCCAAGGACTGATAGAAAACGGTGGAAGGCCGGCCAGATAGAGATCGATTTGTTGGAGGTCTAGGTTGAAAGTGAAGATTGTCATATAATGGAGGGTGGAGCGTAATCGGTAGGTCAGAACAGAAGGGGGAAGGTAGGGGTAGAATGCTGAGGGTACGATCTTCGGTATTAGTAGACGCCTGTTGACTCATAAAAAAATGTTACCGAGTGGGGAGTGAGGGTTGTTGACTGGGATGGGGTTTTTTATAGCAGCATTTGAAGATTTTTTGAAGTTTTATTTCCATAGCCTTACGGAGGAGGAAAGGGTTGAGGGTTGCGAGTTGTTTTGTGAGGGCTTTTTTTATGGAATCAGGGATGTGTGGGGATTCTATGATTCTCTGGTAGGGTATTTTTGGTGTATCGTGTGATTTCAGTGTTTTTGATCCGATACGTTCTTTGGCGATGAGTTTCATTGAGGGGCAGAAGAAGTTATGGAAGAGTTTCCATTCCTTTGAGTAGAGGTTGTTGAGGAGGGGGATGACCGTGGGGTTATCGAGTCTTTGATAGCCGAGCCATTGTCTGACATGTGTCCAGTTTTTTTGTTCTATGTGGGCATTGTCTTGTTTGTGGTATGCTCTGCTGCGGGTGAACTGGACCGGTTGTTTTCTTTCAGTGAAGTGTCGGAAGAGGTGGTAATTGAGGAATTCTGAGCCGTTATCGCAGTCGAAGCCGAGCAGTGGGAAGGGCAGGGTTTTTTCGATGTTTTTGATTTGTTCGAGGACGCCGGTTTCGCCTTTCCCCCAGACGGCCCTTTGTTCTGTCCAGCCGGTGGCGATATCGACGAAGTCGATGGTATAGGCGAACATTCCAAAGAGGGATTCTCCGCAGTGGGCGACGGTATCGGCTTCTAAGAACCCTGGTCGGGATTCATTCCACTGGTTGGTTTGGATGGGGATGCGTTTTTTTAAGAGTGTTCCTGGTTTAGTGGTTGATCGTCCTCGTTTGGTGTGGTGGATGCGGGTATGTTTGAGGAGTCTGTCGATGGTGGAGGGGGAGATGGTGGACAAGGCCCTTTTGACTTCGGGTAAGAGAAGACCATACAGTGCTTGGTATCCGGGCAGCCACAGGGGCAGGATGACTTTGAGGCGTTTGGAGCACGGAAGATTGGCGGCCAGCCAGATCTTCTTGAGAGGTTTTATGATAGTGTCGTTTTGATAGACTGGTTTTCGGCCTCGTTTCTTTGGCTTTGGTTTGGTGAAGCGTTTGAAGCCCCGGAGTAGCCGGATGGCATGTTTCCGATGATACCTTAAGCTGGCACAGAACTCGTCGAGGATTCGCCCCTTCTGAGCCTTGGAGGCATGCTTGTAACGCAGAAAGACTGTCTCGACATATTCCCATTTCGATCGTGGACTCATAACTACACCTCCATGAAGTACTATCCCTTGGTAACATGAAATCTGAGTCAACGATCCTTTTTAATCCAACTTTCGGTAACATTTAATTTGAGTCAATTCGGTAGCCTCAAAGGCCTTGACATTTCGGTCTTTTTACTTTATCCTTTCCTACAGCTCTGTGTAGAATCGCGCTCTGTAGGGCAGATTGAAAACCCCTTCTCGATCATTGTTATGAGGGTCTTATGAAAAAATATTTGTGGTGGCTAAAGTATATCTTTCTGATCGTTGTCATACTTGCATTTCTGGCTTTTGGTGTGAGTTTGTTAATCAGTTCGTACCATTTGAAAAGTGCCCACGTATTCGTCATGCTGTTCTTTTCTTCAAGTCTCATCATCTTGATTTCGCTATCTTTTATAGTAGGACTTATCTCGCGAATGATCTATAGGATAAGATCCGAAGAAGCCAAGGACGCACCCAACCTGTACTAACCCTTCCTGAATAATCTACACGCCTATCCTGAGATCGATATGTGAACTGATGGCCATCTTTCACAC
>JBDRGH010000499.1:0-8278 GCA_043818015.1 Pseudomonadota bacterium | reverse complement strand
CCAGGATGAAGAGGGGAGCATGCGAGTAATAAGGGTTCTTTCAGGGGGTCATGGTTTCTGATTCACATAGCACCAAAGGAAGTTTGGGAGGGTTAGGTGTCTGGACATTCAAAATGGAGTACCATTAAGCATAAAAAGGGTAAAGAGGATGCAAAGAGGGGCAGGATATTCACAAAATTAATCCGGGAGATAAGTGCTGCTGCTAGGACGGGCGGAGGCGATCCGGAAGGGAACCCGCGTTTGAGAACTGCTATTGCCAATGCGAAGGCTCAGAATATGCCCAGTGAAAATATTGAGAAAGCCGTCAAAAGAGGCACCGGAGAACTGGAAGGGTCAAACTATGAAGAGCTTACCTATGAGGGGTATACTCCTGGGGGAGCGGCCGTCTTAGTAGAGATACTAACCGATAACAAAAAGAGGACAATCGCAGACATAAGGCATATATTTTCTAAGAATAATGGAACCCTAGCTGAGGCGGGAAGTGTGGCATGGGTCTTCGACAAAAAAGGGATCATAGTATTTCATAAGAATAAGGTGGAGGAAGAGAAATTAATAGATTTAGCTCTTGAAGCCGGTGCTGAGGATGTAAGGGAAGGGGAAAACGAGTATGACGTCGTAACGGCCCCGCGTGACTTTGATAAGGTGAAGGAGAGTGTCGATGCTGCAGACGTAGAGTACGAATTCGCTGAGATCAGTATGGTTCCAAAGAGTACAGTCAAATTGGATGGTAAAGAGGCCCAACAGACGCTTAGGCTTATGGAAATGTTAGAGGAGAGCGATGACGTACAAAGGGTTTATTCCAATTTTGATATACCGGATCGGATTCTGGAAGAGCTCGGTGCCTCGTAGTAAAGAGCTACGTGTGAAAAAGTATCCCTTTTCGTTTTAGGAAACATCTTTTTGATCCGCCTCTGGCGGATTGCCAAATCCCGATGAAATCGGGATGAAACCGCTTTCGGGAATACTTTGTTACGAGGAACATAGCTTTTCAGAGATATCAAAGATAGGGAATAATATGAGGGTGCTGGGGATTGACCCGGGGGGGTCGGTTACAGGATATGGTATAGTTGAACAATGTGAGAATAGACTTCTCCATATCGGTAATGGGGGGATTATAGTTCATTCAAAGAACTCATTCCCTGAATCCTTAAAGGAGATTTCTGATGATCTGGAGAAGATCATCGGAGATTACTGTCCCGATGTAATGGCTGTCGAGAGTCTCTTCTTCCACAAGAACGTTAAGGCTGCATTAAAGTTGGGGCATGTCCGCGGAGTAGTAATTCTAGCAGCGGTAAATGCCGGATTAAGGGTATATGAATACAGTCCGCTGGAGATAAAACAGGCTGTAGTGAGCTACGGGAGGGCCACGAAGGAGCAAATACAGATGATGGTGAAAGAGCTTTTAACCCTTCCCGATATTGTTCCCTTTGATGCCTCTGACGCTCTTGCCATAGCAATCTGCCATATACACTCCATAAATATGAGGGAAGCGTTAGAACGTTCAATATGATTGCCCAAATTCACGGAAGATTGGTTCATAAGGCCCTCGACTATCTAATCGTTGATGTTAACGGTTTGGGTTATAAGGTTCATGTCCCCCTTTCCACCTTTTATCGGCTACCTGATGTTGACAGCACTATCAAATTGAACACGTATACCCATGTTCGGGAGGATCTTCTTCAACTTTATGGTTTCCTTACTGAGCGAGAAAGAGACCTTTTTCAGATCCTCATAGGAGTCTCGGGTATAGGGCCTAAGTTAGCGATTAATATCCTTTCAGGCATTCCTGTACACGAACTCTGCGAGGCATTATCAGAAGGAGACGTAAGGAAACTGAGTGCTACCCCGGGGGTTGGGAGAAAGACAGCAGAGAGAATGATAGTGGATCTCAGGGATAAGATAGCGATGACATCATTTTCGAATGAGCCCTCGATTACTGCGAAAAGAGATAGGGACGAGGTTGAGAGAGATGTTATTTCAGCCCTCATAAACCTCGGTTACAAGAAGGTTGTGGCAGAAAAGGCGCTGGAAGATGCTAAGAGTACGATAAAGGCAGACACCTTGGTCCTTGAAGACTTGTTGAAAGAGGCCCTAAGGCTGTTATCAAAATAGCGCCTACTTCTTGGACATAAACAGAGTATTTTATGGCTAAACGGGAAAATACACCAGAGGTTCGTGAAGAAGATGCCTATTACGACACGAGCCTTCGGCCTAGACTCTTGGATGAATACATAGGTCAGGAGAAGATCAAGGAAAACCTCAGGGTATTTATTCAGGCAGCAAAGGAAAGGGGTGAAGCCCTGGATCACGTGTTATTCTATGGACCTCCAGGGCTGGGTAAAACTACCCTAGCTTATATCATATCCCAGGAATTGAATGTCAACATCAAGGCCACATCGGGCCCCGTAATTGAGCGTCCGGGAGACCTCGCAGCTATTCTAACCAATCTTCAGGAGCATGATGTGCTCTTTATTGATGAAGTTCATCGCCTGAATCACGTGGTTGAAGAGATTCTTTATCCTGCCATGGAGGACTATAAATTAGACATAATTATTGGGCAGGGCCCAAGTGCCCGATCTATAAAACTAGATATTCGCAAATTTACCTTAGTGGGGGCAACAACCAGAGCTGGTTTGCTCACCTCTCCACTCAGAGATAGATTCGGGGTAGTTGCTAGGCTTGACTTTTATTTGCCGAGTGAGCTCCAAACTATCATCGAGCGTTCGGCTATGATCTTGAATATTGAGATTGAGCGTACGGGTGCTATAGAGATAGCAAAGAGATCCAGAGGGACTCCTAGGGTGGCGAACCGGCTACTTCGAAGGATTAGAGACTATGCTCAGGTAAGGGCGGATGGAGTAATTACTGAAAAGGTGGCAAGGGAAGCCTTGCACATGCTCGAAGTAGACAGTAAGGGATTCGATAAGATGGATCGAAAAATTCTCCTGACTATAATCGATAAGTTTGGCGGTGGTCCTGTAGGGATTGATACTCTATCAGCTGCTGTTAATGAAGCAAAAGACACCATTGAGGACGTCTATGAGCCTTTCTTGATTCAGGAGGGATATCTCTCTCGTACCCCCAGGGGTAGGATGGTTACGAAACAGGCACTTGAACACTTTGGAAGGAATCTCAAAGAGGATTCACAAGGAAGGTTGTTTTAGTCTTTGATTATGGTGCTTACTACAGGATGAAGCCAACCTTTTCTCAGTCGTAGGTTGGCTTTCGTCGTCCGTGGGCGATTACCAGTTCTAGTGAGATTACATTGTTGCTCCCCTTCCTCCCAATCTCAAACGAGCTTCCCGGCATGAGAGCTTTGAAAAAGTATTCCTATTGACTGCAGCGTTCGTTTTGACCCGACAGAGGCGGGTCAAAGACTTGGATATGTTTATCTTTCGTAAAGTAAGTTTGGTACCGTAAAGACGGTGGTAATGCTGACTCCAAGGGAAGCCCTCATTGCTCAGGAAGGATTTAGGCAGTATGTTTCCATACAGGAGAAAGACAAAGACAAGGCACCCCGTAACGAATGTGATACTGTACGGTTCGCTGCTGTCTCTTAAGCTTCTGGAAAGATTTATAAAAGCTGATATAAAGATAAGGGGTGAAGAATACATACCGGAAAATCCCATCCTCTATGTGGTGAACCATTTTACCAGGTTTGAAACTATCTTTCTTCCGTATATAATTCAAAAGATAACGAAAAACCTACCTAATTCGCTTGCCGACTCAGCCTTTTTCAAGGGAAAGCTGGGAGATTATCTAGAGGCCGTCGGTGCCCTGTCAGTTGATGCCCCCAATCGCAACGATATCATAATAGGTGACCTGATTTCCGGGAGGAAAAATTGGGTCATCTTCCCTGAAGGGGCTATGATAAAGACGAAAAAAGTAATCCGTTCACGAAATTTCATGGTTCACTATCCGGGGAGAGAGGGTCCGATACATACGGGGGCTGCTTGCCTGGCGCTCCTTTCCGAGATTTATAAGAGGGAGATCAAATCTGCTTTGAGAAGGGGAGACGAGACAAAGGCCTCGGAGTACCTGAAGAGGTTTTCCATTGAGACGGGGGAGGAATTAGCGCCTGTTGAGACCGTCATCGTTCCCACCAACTTGACATACTTTCCCATTAGGCCGGGTAAAAACATTATCCAGTCCCTTGCATCCAAATTCATCAAAGGGATACCTGAGCGTCTGGAAGAGGAATTGGAGATAGAGGGGAATTTACTCTTTTCCGATTCTGATATTCACGTGACTTTTGGACCGCCGGTGAAGGTAGGAGATTTCTTAAATCGTTACTATTTCAGGAAGAACAAACTCCTTTCTTACTTGATCGAGCGTCAAAGGAGATTCCTTTACGGCGATGACCCTGCATGTCTTAACCTGACTCGCGTTTCTCGTCGGCTAACCAACGACTATATGAACAGGCTTTACTCCATGGTAACCGTCAACATGGATCACCTCTTTTCATTTGGCCTACTATCTCTGCGCAAGAAAAGAACATCGGATTACTTTTTCAAATGCAAACTCCTTTTGGCGTGTGAAGAGATCAAAAAGGAAAAAAGGTTCAACCTTCACCCGTCCCTGCATAAATTGCCCATCGAGCTTGTCGCAGACGAAAGGGAGAAGGAGTATGATAATTTTGAAGGGCTTGCGATTGGGGAGAAGATCATTGAAAAGCGGAATGGTACCTATTTGATTGACAAACATAGACTCGAAATGAGCCATGAATTCCACAGGGTACGCCTGGAAAATACCGTCAGGGTTATAGCAAACGAGATAGAACCCGTTAAGGATCTGTGTAGAATCATCCAGAGGGAATTCCGGCGTTCCAAGAAAAGAATTGAGTCTAAGATGGTAAAGCTTCTTTGCCGGTTAGACCAAGAGATCTTTGAGGAGGATTATGACAGGTATTATGACCAGGGGTTGTCGAAGCCAAAACAAATCGGGGCACCGTTCTATCTAAACCCAGGAAAATCAAAGGTGGGTGTACTCATCTGCCACGGTTACATGGCGGCACCTGAAGAGGTGAGACCCCTGGGGGATTGTCTCGCAAAATCTGGATATTCCATTTACGGCCCGCGTTTGAAGGGGCACGGTACCTCACCCTATAACCTAGCGGATGTTACATGGAAGGAGTGGTATGACTCCTTTAACAGGGGGTATGCCGTTTTAAGGAATGCATGTGAACACGTATTCATCGGTGGATTTTCCACGGGAGGCACTCTGGCACTCTTTGCCGCAGCCAACAAAGGAGATAAGATAGCGGGTCTCTTTACTGTCAATGCCCCCCTCCAACTTAAGAGCATCAAAACTAAGCTCGTTGGTCCCATCCACTTTTGGAACGAACTGCTGGAAAGGTTCAACATAGAAGAAGGAAGGTTGGAGTATGTGGATAACGAACCAGAGAACCCACGCATCAATTACACCAAGAACAGCATTAAGGGGGTGAGAGAACTCGGTCTCCTCATGGAGAGATGCAGAGGCGTCTTGGACCAGATCTCTGTTCCCGCTCTTGTAATCCAGGAGAAAAACGACCCAGTTGTGGACCCTCGAAGTGCCTCCATCATCTTTGATAACATAACTTCAAAGGAAAAGGAGTTCCATACATTCGAGTTTAGTCGCCACGGAATCCTCTGTCAAGAGGGATGTGAGGAGGTCTTTGTCAAGATAAGGCAATTTGTCGAAAGGGGTTCTTAGCTTAACTGTTGGGGGGTAAGATCGTGAACTGGCTGGACATAGTGAGCATTGTTATAGTAGCTATTAGCATGATCTTTGGGCTAAAACGAGGGCTGATTAAGGAGATTTTTACTCTTCTTGCCTTGATCTTGGGAGTAGTCGTTGCTACTCGAGTCTATTCGCAAGGGGCAGAGATTCTCGGTGGTGTGATCCATAACCCGAATGCCGCCAAGATAGTGAGTTTCATTGTGATCTTTTTCCTGGTGGCGGCCCTGCTAACCGTCATCGGTATATTTCTCAGGAACCTCATCAGGTTGATTCAACTGGGTTGGATTGACCGATTGGGCGGGACTTTATTTGGTTTTCTGAGGGGAGCGATTATTGTAGGGGTAGGGCTGGTTTTCATAACCAGGTATCCCATCCTCGGTAGCGAAAAATGGGTTCAGGGTGCAAGCCTTGCTCCTTTCTTTCTTAACCTAATCGAATCGTTATGGAAGCTCGTCCCGCCAGACCTCTTGAAATCCATGAACGTCTAATGTGATGAGAGTCACGGCAGGAGTATGGCCGAATGGGGCCGGGGCTAGATGACCTTTGACATTTATCTGGTTGATAGCCATGCAAGCGGAGATAGCGGGCAATGAAATTTTGAAAGAAGTGAGAGGAGGGTAGCATGAAGGCACGATTTTACCAGGAAGAGCATAACATTTTCCGGAGCGCTTTCAGGGACTTTGTAAACAAAGAAATTAAGCCTTACGCAGAAAAGTGGGAGGACGAGAAAGGGATTCCAAGAGATTTGTGGTACAAAATGGGAGCGCAAGGATACCTGTGTCCCTGGGTAGATGAGGAGTATGGCGGCGCAGGAGCTGGATTTGAATATTCTGTTATTCTTCATGAAGAAATCGCTCGTTCTGAGGTGCCTGGCGCAGAAGGGATGGGTTTTCATAGTGACATCTTTGTCCCCTATATTCATCATCATGGAACACAAAAACAGAAAGAAAAGTATCTCCCGGGCTGTGTTAGTGGAGAAATCATCACCTCGTTGCCCATGACGGAACCAGACGCAGGTTCTGACCTTGCCAGTATCCAAACGAAAGCCATCAGGGATGGCAATGACTATATTGTCAACGGCCAGAAAGTCTTCATAAGTAATGGTATAAGCTGTAACCTGGCGATTGTAGCTGTAAAGACTGACCCAAAGGCAAAGCCTCCCCAGAAGGGGATGAGCGTACTTCTCGTCGAGGAAGGGACTCCGGGGTTTTCGAAGGGGCGCCTTCTCGAAAAGACCGGGGGACACAGTCAGGACACCGGAGAACTCATCTTCGAGGATTGCCGTGTTTCCCAGGAAAACCTGTTAGGTGAGGAAGGTGAAGGGTATCGGTACCTGATGTACAACCTTCAACAGGAGCGTTTGATCGTAGCCGTCGATGCACAAGCAGTCGCTGAATATGTGTTGGAGAAAACCATTGATTATTGTAAGACTCGTCATCAATTTGGACGTCCCATCAGTAATTTCCAGCACAACACGTTCAAGATTGTCGAGATGGCCACCGAGGTTGAGATAGGGCGGGCCTTCCTCAATTCTCTCATCGAAGATTTTATTCAAGGGGTTGACATCACCGTCAAGGTATCGATGGCCAAGTGGTGGATACCGGAAATGGTAAATCGTATCGCGTATCATTGTACCCAGTTACATGGGGGGTACGGGTGCATGAAAGAATACTATGTTGCCCGGGTGCCAGGGCACGTTCGTTATATGACGATTGCTGCTGGAACGAGTGAGATCATGAAAGTAATCATAGGAAACAAAATGCGATTGTAGTTCTTGACTATACGTCTTTATGCCAGGGGCCCGGGTGTGTTAGTGGCTAAAAGACTGAGTGCATGACACAGGGCTTTCCTTGTTTCCTCGGGGGCTATTATATCGTCTAATAAGAATTCATGTGCCGGACCCCAAACAGAGGCGTTGCGTTCAAGATCAGCGGCGGTTTTTTTCATGGCAGCCTCTTTCTTTTCAGGTTCCACATGCTTAGTCAATATCCCTGCCCCCATCTCAGGAGCCATAAAACTTATTTCTGCATTGGGCCATGCCACCACATACTGTGCACCGGAAGCAGCACACCCCAAAAAATAATAAGCGGCTCCATAAGACTTTCTTATAACGAGAACAATCATGGGGACCTCTACCTTGTCCAGCGCTTTTGTATGACTTGCAATCTCATTCACCATTCCATCCTTTTCGTTATCAGAGCCTATCAGAAAACCAGGAACATCTTGAATTACAATCAGTGGAATCTTTCTCTTATTTGCAAATTCCAAAAATTCTGCCGATTTCTGTAGGGCCCTGGCATCGACTGAGCCACCTGCTGACAACGGTTGACTGGCAACAATACCAACAACCTGCCCTCCCATCCGGCCTAATCCGACCAACAGCCCCTTGCCAAATCTTGGCTTCAATTCCAACCATTCCCCGTCGTCGCATATTTCATCTATAACCTTCCTCATGTCATAGACATATCTATTACTATGAGGAATAATCTCTTCTAATGAAGGAACAAGTCTATCGACAGGGTCTTTCGGAGTCTCAGGAGACCGAAGAATGTGCAGT
>JBDRGH010000498.1:0-2557 GCA_043818015.1 Pseudomonadota bacterium | reverse complement strand
TTTGCATTCCCCAGCCGGATTCATAAGTATGTGGCACTTAAAACACGAAATGGCGAGGTTCTGTAATATCAATTGGATGGTAGAAATTAGATGGAATATCAGAGACAAACAATAGTAAGGAGGAAAAGCACTATTCCCCGCTGTTTACGGCCTTCTCCACAGCTTGGGGAGCTGCTCGCAGGGCCACGGCAAGGGTACGATAAGGACATGATAAACCCTGCCTGCTACCTTGCGCTATAACGTACACGGTAAAGACACACCAAGGACAGGATAATGGTAGATGATAATCATGGGTATTCAGAGTATAGGCAGTCATACCGGGGACTTAGCAGGGATAATGCCAGTGTCCGACTTGGGATATTATGTCGACCAGTACCGGGACCCCTATATCGGGACCGGGGGGAGAGGCTCATCTTGCATCAGTACCCCACCCCGTTGTGATAGGATGTCCTTATATTTGCCGGGAGTTAAAGAGGGCTGTATAGTTTTTGGAGGTGATTTAGGGTGGTAACGCGAGAGGATATGGACGGGCCTGACCCGTTGGATGTTGCGTTAATTGGGGAGGGGATAACGCCGGAGAGGCTGGCGAGGGCGCTCCGGGAGGAACTAGAGGCGGAGGAAGAGAGGGCTTTTTCTGATACTAAGGGGGTGAAATACAGCAAGAAGATGCCTGCTTGGCAGGTGAGGCAGAAGGCGAGAATGGATGCGCACCGGTTATTGAGTCACTACCCTGCTGAGAAGGTAGATCTGGGTGGGGATCTGACTATAGAGATTGTGAAGTTTAATGCAGAAGACGATTCAGCTACCGAATGACTGGAGTCCTAGGGATTACCAGAAGAAGCTATGGAATTATCTAGAGGGTGGTGGTACGAGGGCGGTTGAGGCTGCCCATAGGAGGTGGGGTAAGGACGATGTTGCTCTGCACTTCACGGCTACGGCGGCACACCAGAAGATTGGGAACTATTGGCACATGCTTCCTATGTACGGACAGGCGAGGAAGGTTGTCTGGACTGCTATAAACCCTAAGACGGGGAAGAGGAGGATAGACGAGGCGTTTCCGAAGGAGATCAGACGTAAAACTAAAGAGCAGGAGATGTTGATTGAGTTCCGTAACGGGTCGATGTGGCAACTGGTGGGGTCAGATAACTATGATGCTATTGTTGGGTCTCCACCTATTGGGATTGTCTTTTCTGAATGGGCGCTTGCGAACCCGATGGCTTGGGCTTATCTGAGCCCTATTTTGGAAGAGAATGGGGGGTGGGCGCTATTCATCTATACGAGTAGGGGGAACAACCACGGACGGACGATTTACGAACACGCGATTTCTAAAACGGAGTGGTTTGGGGAGAAACTGACGGTTTTAGATACTCCTGTTTTTTCCCGGGAGCAGATAGAGGGAATCCGGGAAGAATACATCAACATTTTCGGTCCGGAACTCGGGGAAGCCCTGTTCGATCAGGAATATATGTGCTCGTGGGAAGGGGCGGTCTTTGGGGCGTACTTCACGAAGCAGATAAGGGATGCGAGGGCGGAGAAGAGGATAACGAAGGTCCCCCACATGCCTGGGGTGGAAGTGGACACCTTCTGGGATCTGGGGGTGGATGACAGTACGACGATCTGGTTCATGCAGCCCTTGGGGAAAAGTTTCAACTTCATCGATTATTACGAGGCTACCGGGTACGGCCTGGAGCATTATGCCAAGGTGCTCAAAGAAAAGGCCTATGTATACGGGAACCACTGGATGCCCCACGATGCGGCCCAACGGGAGATGTCGAGCGGGGAGATTGCCAAGAGCAAGAAGGAAGTTGCGGAGGATTTGGGGATAAGACCTGTTGAGATAGTGAGAAGGGCCAGGAACATGGACATTATTCTGATGGTCCATATCCCCGCTGTAAGGAATGTGCTGGCCCAATGCTGGTTTGATGAGGAGAAATGTTCTCGGGGACTGATGGCTTTGGAGAATCACCGGTCTGAATATAACGAAGAAAAGAAAGTCTTGAGCAATAGGCCCACGCATGATTGGTCTTCTCACGGTTCGGATGCCTTCAGGACCTTTGCGGTAGGGTACAGCCCCAGAGTCCAGGTTCATCAACCGCAACGGCTTAATCTGGGTCAAATTTACACTAATCAAGGACAAGGTTGGATGGCAGGATGAGTAAACACGAAGACATTTTGAGTTTAGCAGTTACGCGGTATAAGGCGGCTATTGAGTCGGATGAAAGCGAGCGGACGGCGTATGACGATGATGTCCGGTTCGCCATAAACGATGATGGGTGCCAGTGGCCATCCGCGATCAGGACATCTAGGGAGGGCGATAATCCCCGAGGCCATGCCTTGTCTCGAATAAGATCCCCGAAAAGATAGATCAGGTGGAGGGGGAGTTCAAGCAACTGAAGCCCTCCATTAAAGTAAGGGGGGTAGATTCCAAATCAGATCCAAAAATAGCGGAGATCCTGAACGGCATTATCCGGCATATCGAGTATAACTCCAATGCCCGGAGCGCCTATAACACGTCACATACCTCTACCCTTTACGGCGGGCGGGGGGCATGGAGAAT
>JBDRGH010000497.1:0-3020 GCA_043818015.1 Pseudomonadota bacterium | reverse complement strand
AGGGTGCTGCTGATGACGAGGTCAAGAGGGCTTACCGAAGGAGAGCGAGAAAACACCATCCAGATCTCAGTCAGGGAGATAGAGAATCGGAGGCCAAATCTCTAGAAAACACGAAGAATGGCAGGTGTTGGTAATATGATCGAGATGTTAAAGGGCCTTGATGTGAGGGATCGTTGACAAATCAGTTTAAAACAGCTGTTTTTCTTGGCGCCTTGACAGGGCTTGTAATACTGATAGGTAGGTATTTTGGTGGCAATGCTGGTATGGTCATAGCCTTCTTCGTCGCTTTGGTTATGAACTTTAGTAGTTACTGGTTTTCCGATAAGATTGTTTTAACCATTTATAGAGCCAGGGAAGTGACCTCCGGAGAAGCGCCCCAATTATTTTCCATGGTAAATAATTTAGTTCAAAGGGCAGGGTTACCCATGCCACGGCTATATGTCATTCCTTCCTCGTCGCCAAATGCTTTTGCCACCGGCAGAAACCCAGAACACGCCGCTGTTGCAGTTACGGAAGGGATTACGGAACTTTTAAGTAGCCAAGAATTAGAGGGGGTGTTAGCCCATGAACTATCCCATATCAAGAATAGAGATACCCTAATCAGCTCCATAGCTGCTACTTTAGCTGGAGTGATCATGATATTAGCCAGTATAGCCCGTTGGACCGCCTTGTTTGGTGGTTTTGGTAGGAGTGATGAAGATGAGGGAGGGGGAGTTGTAGGACTTATCATCCTGGCTGTTGTGGCCCCCCTAGCGGCTACTCTTATTCAATTGGCCATTTCTCGTTCCCGAGAGTATCTGGCCGATTTGGGTGGTGCAAAGCTTGCTGGAACTCCCTTTGGACTAGCAAAGGCCTTGGAAAAACTCAATTATGCGTCGAGGCGGACTCCAGTGGAATCCAGTCCTTCCACAGCTCACATGTTCATCGTCAATCCATTATCTGGTAAAGCATTTCTTAACCTCTTTAACACCCATCCGCCCATTGAAGAAAGAGTTAAAAAACTGCGAAACATGAGATAGAAAAGAAAGGTGTTGTCCAATGCTAGACTTAACCGGGTATAAAGACCACCTCTCAGATAGGGCTTTTCAGATTTTGAATTTAGCTATAGAAGAGTCCAGAAAGAGAAACCATTACTATTTGGGAATTGAGCACATATTCTTAGCCTTTATCAAGGTCGAAGAGATGTTTTTTCGGGAGATCATGTCGGAGTTAAAGCTTGACCCCCAAGACGTGGTGCATTTTCTTAACGAGCACTTGAACGTATCCAAACAGTATTTGGGTGTAGGATTAAAGGTAGCCCCTGCCACAAGGACCGTCTTCAAACTTGCGTGGGAGGAGGCTCAGCGCGTTGGTAGAAAGATAATAGAGCCTGTGGATTTATTTGCAGCTATTTTTCAAGAAACCCATGGGCTACCAGTCAAAATATTCAAGAGTTTTGGAATAGAGCCCAATATTATCTTGCAGTTAATCATCGTGAAAGTGGGCAGCCTGGAGAAGAAGGATGAGGATTTCAAGAAGAAATTTGAACTACCTCCCCACCTCAGATATTTTGGAGTAAACTTAAATAAGCTGGCCCGGTTGGGGAAGCTGCCGTTTATTGTTGGGAGAGAGAATGAGATTAACCAAATAATAGAGATCCTCTGCCATCGAGAAAGGGCGAACTCAGTTATGATCACCGGCGAACCAGGCGTGGGTAAGACAGCGGTGGTAGAAGGGCTAGCAATGAAGCTGGAGTTTGAACCTGAATCCATTCCTTTGCGCCTAAGAAACCATCAAATAGTGAATTTGCAAATGAACTCTCTAGTAGCTGGAACAATCTTCAGGGGTATGTTTGAAGACAGGATGGATAAGGTTATTAGAGAGCTCAAGGATCGGAAGAACTTGATACTATTCGTTGATGAAGCTCATAGTCTGATTGGAGCTGGTTCCGCCATGGGGGTGCCGAGTGATGCTGCTAATATATTCAAGGCGAGCCTTTCCAGGGGCGAAATACAGATTATAGGGGCAACAACTGCGACGGAATACAAAAGCTATATTCAGGAGGATGAAGCTTTAGCCCGTCGTTTTCGTGTCGTCCATCTTGTTGAACCCTCCGCTGAAGAAACCAGACAAATCCTATACAGAATACGTCCAAGGCTCGAAAGGAACTACGGAGTTGGGATTACGGCTGGGGCTATCGAGAGCTCTTTGCTAATGTCCCAAAGATATATGCGGTCTGTTCGAATGCCGGACAAGCCCATTTCATGGCTTAACACTGCGTCAGTGAGAGTGGAGATCGGAAAATCTGAAAAGGAAGTATTGCCTGAAGATATTATTGATGTAGTCTCTCAAGAGGCTAGGATCCCTCGAGACATGGTATCAAGAGATACTGTAGAGAGGTTTAAAGATATAGAAATTGCTTTATCAAATCGGGTTGTTGGGCAAGAGGAAGCTATTGCGTCTGTGGCTCGGCATCTGAGGCTGAACAAAGGGCCTCTGAAGGAGAATTTTGAAAGACCAGATGGGGTTCTACTCTTCCTTGGTCCTACTGGTGTCGGTAAAACCGAATTAGCAAAGGCCTTGGCTGAGTTTCTCTTTGGAGATGATAAGAAGATGGTTCGTCTCGATATGTCAGAATACAAGGACTCCACAATTGCAGTTGACAAGCTTATCGGGATGCCCCGGGGGATTGTAGGTTCGGAGAGAGGAGGGATACTATCCAATCAGATCAAAGATAATCCCTATACCGTTGTCCTGTTGGATGAGATAGAAAAAGCAAATCACTATGTCCTCAATCTCTTCCTTCAGGTTTTTGACGAAGGATGGTTGACGGATGGAAGGGGGAGAAGGGTATACTTCAGTGATACCGTGATTATCATGACATCAAACCTTGGTTCAGATGAGTTTAAACGTTTTACCAAGCCGATGGGCTTTCTAGATGACAAGGATAAAGTTAACTCAATAAAGAAGGCGATACTGAAGGAGGTAGAAAATACGTTCCCTCCCGAATTTATCAACCGTATTGATGATGTTGTGGTATT
>JBDRGH010000496.1:0-2057 GCA_043818015.1 Pseudomonadota bacterium | reverse complement strand
TTCTCCTCTTCAGTTGATGCTTCGTATCAATCTTTCAAAGACCTCATCAATTCTCCAGACTGTTTTTTCTATCGGGTAGTCTTTTTTGATCTTTTTGTATTTCTTGGAAAGAGTGGAATATTCTATAAAGGCCCGGGCTGTTAGGTCCCACCCCTCTTTGTTCAGAAGGTCGGTCTTTTCCGCGGGCATCAGTTTATCCCAGGGTAAGAGTCTTCCCTCATAGCACATCATTTTTTCATAGGACTTCCTGTATCTCTTTCTTATATTGGGGACGGTTCTTATATTGTTTTGAGATATCATATTGATACAAACTATTTTCTTGGCCTTCCCCTTCTGGGTCGCTTAATCTCAATCACCTTCTTATCCATCTGCTCCTGAAACCCTGCCGCCCCAATGGCTCCCTTAGTGCTTCGATTCGCAAATACGATCACGTATCCTCATGCTGCGAATTGAAATAATTGCTCACTCAGCACTAAGTCCTGAGTAAATAAATACGTTACCGAATTTATGAATCGATGGACTTAGCCACCTTCTCCCTTATCTCTTGCTCTTCTTTATCTCTATTCGAACAAACATATTCTCTGTATGCCCTCTGCCTTTGAGACAGACCTTTCCCCATAACCGAATAATTATCTTCTAAGCTTTTAGGTTAATTAATGTATTCGAGAACCGTCCCCAAACTACGAACTTCTTAATCCGATTATCTTTCCCTGAATCGGATTGGGCGTTCTTTCGATCAGCCTCCTCCTTTTTGCAGACAACCGGACTTTGACATCTCCCGGGTCTTCTTGATTCTGGTCGCGGACTTTCACGGCCAGCCGCACCAAGTTTTCAGCTTCAACTTGCGTTACTTCTGTCCAGGTGACGGGATTACGTCGAGCTGTTGTAGCATGCCAAACAGGTCGATAATCTCCCAGTCTTCAACGATCTTGTCATCTACGAAACGTCTGATGGAGATCGCTGGCACTGTTACCTGCTTGCCAGTTGGAGCTATTCCCATCAACTCGCCTTTATGTGTTCCACGGCATGTCACATAGCTCACCACCTTGTCCCCTTCGGCGATCAAATTCTCAACCTTCACTTGGATGTCGGGAAAGGCGTTGTGGTATGCAGTGAGGAATTGTTTGAGGCCTTCCGGGCCATATACCTTTAGACCGCCAACCCCATGGTAAACCCAGTCGTTGGTGAAAAGCTCGTCGATTAGAGATAATTTCCTCCCGTTAAAAACCTCCTCCCAGAAACGACGGATGATGGCCTTATTCTTCTCTGTTGCTGCCATTTTTATCACCTCCTCACATGGTTTCGCGGTGTTGAAAGATATCCATAACCTACAACTCGGCTATCTCAATTTAACGGGATATCTAACCTATGGTATTCTCCCTTCCCTGAGTAGCCCGAATTCCTCACAGGTAGCGCACGCATTGGCTTCACCAGCGTCATTAAAACCCTAATAAAACCCTTCACCATAACCCCTCTTTTTTCACTCAGGTTACAACGCATCCTTAAATCAACCCATAGTAGTCCTTCGGAGAAGCCATATAGCCCGAAAAGCCTTTCACCATTGCACCGCATCGCGTGAGTATGGCTGTAATAACCTATGGTCTACGGCTGGACGCCGTATCCATTTGTGAAAGTGAAGACTCGCCGAGGTTATACTAAAGCCCGTGCGAAAGCACGTTGACAGGGCTGCATAATTACTTGCCAAAGTTCTAACCGCCGTAAAGACTGCGTTTTTCTCTGCGAGGTGATATAGCGCCCATTGATTGAGTTTAACCCCGAGCCCTCTATTTCGCGCTTCAGGACGGACGCCAATAAAGTCCAGACTGCCGCACAATTGGCCGACTTCCTGCCTGAAAGCCAGGTTCATCTTAGATATAATGAAGCCCTGTACCTCACCCAGGGAATGGGCGACCACTACATTGAACTGACTATCTTCAAAGCAGTTTGTTACCAGACGTTCATATAATGATTTGGTGGCATTTTCATGAATGATGGGATCGTGCACAAACCGGTTGTGGACATGCGTTTCCCCGACTATTTGTACTACCTGGTCCCGT
>JBDRGH010000495.1:0-2427 GCA_043818015.1 Pseudomonadota bacterium | reverse complement strand
CTCATCCATTCAGTTACAGGGGTAAACCTCCTCGTATCAGGATTTGCCTTGAAGATCTTCCACGAACTTCCTACCTTTATGACTCGTCGAGCTATAGCTTATAGGTCCGGTAAGCCCCCCTGAATCGAAGTCCTTTATCGTCTCAAGGGCATCTACAAATGCCTCCCCATTCAGATCTCGACCAGCCCGCTTTAACCCCTCTATCAGAATGGTAGCCATTACCCAACCATGGCCATAGAGCTTACCCCGACTGGATTTTTCTGTTCCGGGTTCGTACTTAAGGGTAATCTCTCTCATCTTAACTACCCCGGGTTCTTTATCATACCAGGAACTCAAGTGATTGACCGCATACCAGTCTTTACAGGCATCTCCTGCCATCTGAATAACCTCTTCAGCGCATGTGGCCCAGCTACCGAAAACCGGGACAGACAGACCGTATTTTTTCATATCCTTGAGAATAAGTGCGGCTGGCTGAGGAATAAACCCAGCGAGAAGTATATGGGTTGTCTTAGCCCGTCTCAGATTCAGTACCTGTGAACTGGCATCAAAAGCCCCGGGGTTCAAGACCTCCTTCGTCACAGGTTTGAGGTTGTATGACTTGAGCCTCTCCACGGTCGATGCTAAATCTACTTTGCCTGTTTCGTTATCTGGATGAACTATCGCAATCCGGGGATCCTTAGCCTTTAAGTCCTTCATAATATAGTCAACGAGGACTTTCATCTGATTAGGGTACACGTCTAAGATCGTAAAGATATATCTCTTGAACGGTTTAACGGTTACCTCAGGCGCTATTGCACATATGAGAGGCATTTTTTCCTTTTGAAGACCTTTCCACAGGGCGGTAATAGCACCAGTGGATGTCGGCCCCATCATTACACCCACCTTATCTTTAAAAACGAGTTTTTTAAAGGAAGTTATGGCCAACGGTATGTTATACCGATCGTCTTCAACGAGCAGGATTATCTTCCTGCCATGAATTCCTCCCTGTTCATTTGCATAACGTACTAAGTGTCTGACCCCATTTGTTAATGGAACAGCAACATTGGCAGCTGGACCGGTTTGGGCCATTATAAACCCAACCTTTATTGTATCATCGGTAACACCCCTTACCTCTTCAGAATAAGCGGGTACGATTGAAAAAAGGATTAAGCTCACAGCCAAAACAGTTACACTTACAAAAATACTCTTTCTCTCCATGACATCCTCCATCATGTAAACGGGTTAAGTGAATCATTATCCCTCAGTTACAACGGACGTGCCAGGCTTTCAAACATTTAAACTTCCCCTTCTCACCCCCCCTTTCAGGAACCTACGGCTTCCTTGCCTTCATTCCTCATTTCTATTTTTGCTTAGATCCGTTCATCTTAATGGACAGGTTTCAACCAATCTGGAAAAGAGACCAGTCTCCCTTTGTCCACGTCGGCCCTGAAAAACTTACTGTATTCATTGGGCTTGTGGCTAGTGCCTGTGTAAGTTACCGGACCACAAATGCCCTGGGTATCAAAGTCTTTCAGGCCTTCAAGGGCGTTCACAAAAGTCTCGCTGGTCAGATTCCCTCCCGCCCTTTCTAAACCTTCTTTGAAGATATTAGCCACGCTCCAACCCATAGTGTAGAACTGACTGCGAGGTTTGGTATCAGGATAATATGTGCGTGTTACCTCCTTTATCCTCTCAATCCCTGGAACATCATCATACCATGAAGCAAAGTAGTGAGTTCCTATATACGACTCCGCAGCTTTGCCAGCCATCTCTACCACCGTGTTATCGGTACAACCCAGAGTTCCGATGAACCTGGCCTTGAAGCCCAATTTCCGTGCGTCCCTCAAGATCGACACCGCCATGGACGGATTCCCATGTAATATAACGCAGCTGGCCTTGTCGCGCTTTAAGGTCAGCACCTGGGAGGTGGCTTCCAGGGCCCCGGGAGCTAGGATTACATCGCTCACCAATTTGGTATTGTAAAACTTGGCTCTCTTTTCAGCTGCGTTTAAGCCTACCTTTCCATATTCCAGGTCAAAACGGACAATAGCTATCCGTGGCTCTTCCGTCTTCGATTTTCCCATTATGTAATCAAATATCACCTTGATTTGGTCTGCATAACTAGCCCCGGGCATAAAGATATAACGCTTATGTGGAGTTATTAATCTTTCAGAATGGCCCGGCGGGAACGTCACTAATCGCTCTTTCTCTATCTGAGAAAATAGGGCTGCAACAGCTCCAGTCTGGGATGGTCCAAAGGTAGCAAACATCTGATCTTTAAAAACAAGCTTCTTGAAGGCCGCTATGGCTGGCGGTATAGCGTAGCGATCATCCTCGAGAATCATCTTTACCTTTCTTCCATGAATTCCACCAATACTATTCACGTGCTTGAAATAGGTAACTATACCATCCTTGAATGGCACTGTTGCAACTGCAAAGGGTCCTGAT
>JBDRGH010000494.1:0-4900 GCA_043818015.1 Pseudomonadota bacterium | reverse complement strand
TGAGGAGTTAGCTTCAAATACCCGCTATCGATTAATAGAAGGCCTTCCTTACAAAGGTAACGGATAATATCCGAGAAGGTCAAATCCAAAGAAAGACCGAATCTTTTCTCAAAATCATCAAAGCTAATACCATCCAGCCTTCGAAGGCCCAGGAAGATGGCCTCTTTTACGGCCTCTTGCCTTGTCAGTTCTTCCTGCTCAACCAAAGCGCTCCCGCCAATCGATAGCCGGGAGAAGTACTCATAGGGATCAGGGGTGTTTTTCCACCTGATCCCCCACCCCCCCTGAGACAGTCTTTCCCTCAGATAAGAGTGGGCTCCCGCTCCAAACCCCAGATATTCCCTTAGAGTCCAGTACCCCTCGTTATGCCGGCAGCGGAAACCGGGTAATGCAAAACTTGATATCTCGTACTGTTCATATCCAGTTTCAATGATTTTACCCTGCGCCAGTTCGTACATCCTCACCTGAATATCTTCATTCGGCAGCGTAATCTTCCCTTGCCCGTGTAGGTCATAGAAAGGGGTATCTTTCTCTATAGTTAGGTTATAGACCGATAGGTGTTGAGGCCATACAGATAGAGCGTGGTCTAGGTCCCGTTCCCAATCATCCAAGGTCTGGTCAGGTATACCGAAGATTAAATCAAGACCGATGTTATCAAAACCAGAGGATCTTGCATCTTCAGGGAGATTAATAGCATCGGCAGATCCATACGCTCGCCCCAGTTTCTGCAAGAATTTATCTTGAAAGGATTGAACACCTAGACTCAATCGATTAACTCCTATGGTATAGAAGGCCTCAAGTTTTTCCACATCAGCGGTTTTCGGATTGACCTCCAGAGTTATCTCCAGATCAGAAGTTGTTGAAAATTCCGATATAATCTTGTCAATCACCCTTTCGATATTGACAGGGGAAAATAGTGAGGGTGTTCCTCCCCCAAAGTAGATAGACCTAACCCTCCTTTTTCCGTTTTTCAAAGGTATTGACTCCTTCAACCCACCCTCTTTGAATTTGTACTCTCTGGGCGTGGCATAGGCGCCAATCTCTTCAATCAGGGCCTGAACATAGTCTTCTTCGGGCACCGGAGATACAACTACAGAATTGAAATCACAGTAAGGACATTTACTTATGCAGAAAGGGATATGGACGTATGTCCCTATATCTTCGTCTCTCTTCTCCACCTACTGATGTCCCTCTATTTCGTCTCCATGTTTTTCAGATTTATCACAACGATCTCAGGCGGGGACAGAAACCGGAGGGGAGGTCCCCAGGTACCGGTGCCTCGACTTGCATAGAGCCTTTTCCCATTTACCTCAAAGAATCCCCCCTGCAGCGGAAAGAAGATATGGGTTACAAGGTTAAACGGAAACAGTTGACCCTTGTGGGTATGACCGGAAAGTTGGAGATCTATGGCCATTGGGGGGACATCTTCTGTGACATTTCTGGGTTGATGGTAGAGAAGCATTGTGAACAGGTTCCGATTGCACTTCGAGATCAGCTTGGATATATCTTCTCCTACCCTAGTCTTGGATCTCTTGGCAGTAGGGTCGTCTAGCCCTATAAGGTTAATAATACCATTCAGATTTACGTATCGGTTCCGAAGAAGTACAAACCCTGAATCTTCGATAAATTTTGCGGACCGTTCTATCCCCGCATAGAATTCGTGATTTCCTGTAACGGCATATTTCCCAAATCTGGGATTAATACTCCTTAACTCCTCTGCCACGCCTTGCAAGGTGCACACGTTCGCGTCCACCAGATCCCCTGTGGATACAAGGAGGTCAGGGTTGAGCTTCCGGAGTATATCCGTAACCTTTTCAAGCCTCTTCTTCCCTACCAAGACCCCGAGGTGGAGATCGGAAATCTGGGCGATCACCAGTTCCTCCGTGCCTTCCGGTAATTTCGGGGTCTCCATGGTAACTCTGGTGACACCTATGTGCGATGCTTCGAAATACGCATAGGTACAGATGCCGACCGTGATGAAAAGGGTTGCGAAAAAGACCGGATACCCCTTAGGGATTAATGGGGATGGATTCACGCCGGAGGCTGCCAAACGAACGAGTTTACTAAGTACGTTGATGAGATCAACTCCCAGATTCGCCAAAAAAAGGTAAAAAACAAAGCCCATCCAGAGAGATGAAACTAATGTGAGCGCATAGCTAACCCCATCTATACGCCTGCTTGTAAGCATTCTAGAGAGTACCGGTGAGATTACCATAAGAGCCAGGAAGATAATGACCGCTATGTTAACTGCTCCATAAAGATGAGTCTGGGAGACAACCCTTCTTAAGACATAGAGATGCATCAGCCCGTAAAGGGACAAAAAGATACTGAAAAAAACGACGAATTGACTAATCATACTAACCCCGGTTACGCTAACTTAGTAGAGCGTTTCGTAATTAAGATGTCATATCGACCGAAGGGAGATATCTTCTAATAATGCATATTCATTAAGATTTATCGCTGAGTTTATCCTGAGCCTGGCGATAAGATTTCTCGCGGAGTGTACGCTGAGTTCGGTGACAAGATTCCTCGCTGCGCTCGGAATGACAAAGCCGAAGGGCTCGAAATGACAGTATTGCATATGTATTTATGAAACGATGTACTTAGTGCCTCGATTCGCAATTACGCTCACGTATTCTCTAATAGTTATGTGGCTTTTTTGCTCACACGGCACTTAGTCCTGAGGGCCTCGACTGAGCTCAGCCGAAGTCTGAATAAATTCGTTACCGAATTTATGAATCGAAGGGCTTAGTTCCAGAGGAAAAACCTGATCTTTCTACCGGTCTCTTCATCCAGGTTGAAAAAGCTAATCCCCATTTTGAAATTCCCCTTCTCCTCCGATTGCTCGATCCTCTCAATCACACCCTTGACTTTTAACATATCCTTTTTCGGGGGCAAAGAAAAAACCAGTGTAAGCGTTCTCCCTTTCTTATCTTCAAAATCCGATAACCATAAACTGCTGCTTTCCACAGCCATTCCAGTCTCAGACAAATCAGTAATCTCACCTGAGAAGGAACCAGATTCACCCATTTCACTGATATCGCTGAGAGAATAAGAAACAAGAACGGAGATTTTCTTTCGACCGTGTTGTCTTATATTGAGCTTAATCTTAAATCGTTCTTTGCACTTCGAACAGTTTACCAAGAAATCTTTAACCGGAGGTCGTTCGAATCTCAGCTTCCCTTTCACTTGGCAGTGCGGACACGAAACCTGCATGATACAATCGGGAAACAACGTGATTTCCTTCATGATCCTTACCCTCCTAATTAGCGTGGGTTTAAATGGAGCCCTATAGCTAAAAGGAGAAGCAATTTCCATACCATTTCCGACTATGATTGAATCTAGTCTTCCCATTCTGAATACCCTAGTGTATCCCCCCCGTCCTCTTTAAACATATCACTTCAGGCAATTCCCTAAAGTAGGCCAAATGGCTCCTGCATTTGCAGTCTGAAGCCCCAAATCCTGGAGTTACGAGTTCAGCACCGCCTATCTGAAAGATCCTTTCATTTAACCGGCACTCTGTGGATGACTCCTCATTACTGACCTTCACGTCTATGATTGTCGCTTCTTCTAGGAGATAGTCTATATGCCAGTGTATCGCTTTTCCTCTTCTCTTATGTCTTTCAACCCTGGCTTTCAATCCTTTCTTAGCACTACCAGTGTAAATGTAGTACCCTTTCTTGAATAAGAAGCTACCAAGTTTACCTATCGGGATCAGCTTGTCTGACCCCAGGTAAATTATGAGGTTGTAAATACCTTTGTCCATCGAACCTCTCTCGAAGATCCTTATCCTGGCTTCTTCCCTAAGAGCGTAAACCAGAATTTATCGTCCATGGATTCCACAATATCTATCGGAGAGCCCTCCAAAATACTCCGTATCTCATGAACCTGCGTACCGAAAAGGCCGGAGAGGATATACCACGTCTAGGTATAAAAATACTCATTTTTGAGAAGTTCCTCCATGACCTCGAAGTGTATATTCCCACAAAGGAGATCGGCACCCCAATCGAGATATTTCAAACCATCACCACATACTGCCTTAACTTCTTTCGATACGCCGTTTAGAATAACATTCTTTTCGGAAGTCTCAACAGCTAGATTTTTATTGTCGAGGGCTAGAACCTCTCTTGCCCCCAATTTTGCCGCCGTAATCCCAAGTATGCCCGTCCCTGTCCCTCTATCCAAAACTCTTCTGGGACAGTCCCATTGATAGATTTTCCAGAGGGCTTCAAGACACTTTCTTGTGGTGGGATGGTAACCAGAACCAAACATTACACCGGGATCCAATCGAACCATAATATCATCCTTACCAAGTACGCAGTGCTCCCACACCGGGGATATAAGAAGGTTATGTACCTTGAATAGCACCATCTTATCCCCTACCTCCCAGTCTTGATAGTTAAGGACTGCCTCTGAGATGTATTCTAAATCAGTGGCAGTTAAGATAACCCTCCTTACCTCACTCTCTTTCTTCTCGGTAAAGAATAGATAGGAATAACCCCCTTCAAGCCAACAGCCTATAAAATCTTCCTTAAACCGACTCCTGGCGTCTTCCACTTCTCCTTTTATCTCATAGATATAGAGATTCTCATAGGGATTCATGTTTGCTACCCGCAACACCGTATTCCCCAAATTATTAGCATTATGCCCGTCGAGTTTCAAGGTGAAAAGAAGTTTTGCTTTACTTTTTACCAAAAGTCGTTTAATCTTTTGAGGTTACTGGCCACAGGGAACAAAGATGGATGCAGACAAGAAACTATCGATCAGCGCGTCCCAGGTGTAATGGGTCATGGGAATACCGGAATGTATCGAATAGAGAGCGTGAGGCGGGAGGTCAGGCTAACGAGCCTTGAAGTCCTAAAAAGGGGACTAGTACTCGGGACTATGGGGAATTGTAGCG
>JBDRGH010000493.1:0-9136 GCA_043818015.1 Pseudomonadota bacterium | reverse complement strand
TACTATTGTGAGTTTAGGAATCCCGTAATATCAAACATGTTAGCAAAAGTGATGAGTTTTGGGGACCAGGCTCTTTCCAAGTTATTAGAGCATAATCCCGCCGTCCGGATGAGAGAGGGGATAAACTCTCTCCTCATCATTGCATAGTGTCGAGATTCAGTAGCAGATTATCGAAAGAGGCTATGTTTAGCTTTGGCCTGCACCTCTTGCTCCCGGAGCAAGATAAGGGGAACCGCACTTATCCCTTGGAGCAAGAGTCAACTTCAATCACGGGCTTTTCACTCCTTTCACGTATTTCCAAGAAAAGCAGCCCTCCAAATTTATGTCCTCCCACTGTCCCCTGCATGACTTGAATTGGCCTTGTCATTTGACTGATTAATCATACTCATTAACTATGAACTCCTCTTGTGGATATATTGTTAAGCACTATATGTAAATCTTCTTGACAGAATCTGTACTTATGTTATAGTTTAACTAAATATTATTGATTGTACAGTCAATCTAATTTATTTAAAGGTGCCATCGTGTCCACAAAAGAGAAAATTATGAGAGCGGCAGAAAAACTGTTTTTTGAAAAAGGATATCATGCCACCTCTCTGAAGGATCTTGCGAAAGAAATAGGGACAACTACAAGCATCATCTACTACTACTTCAAGAGCAAAGAGGAACTTTTAGTACGGATATACGAGCTTGAGCTCGAGGAGTCGATAGATGGTCTGATGAAAATAGCCCAATCTCACACATCTACAATTGAAAAAATGACGGAGATCATCAAATACTGTACAAAACACAACATGAAAAAAAATTCTCGGGCGAAGATATTTTTCGAAGAGGAATCGGCACTTCCGAGTAATTTTCAAAAATTGATACGGGAGAAAAAACGGCAATATAACAAAGTAATCGAGGATATATACTCTGACGGTATCAAGGAAGGGGTATTTAAGCCAACACCAGACCTGAGGGCCTTTGTAAATGCCGTTCTCGGCATGTATATTTGGGTATATAAATGGTACAGGCCGGATAGGGGGGACGATCCCGAAAAGATTTCTCAACAGATTACAGATATTTTAACAGAAGGTTTCGTCGTCTCGAAAAAGAGAGATTTGAATGAAGAACAAAAAGCCATCCCCGCTGCCCCAGTAATAACAGAACTATATAACTCTGATCGTAAATTTGATGAGGTAATTAGTAAAATTCAAATCCTTACCTCAGTGACGGAATCGTTGGTCGAAAAATTAGACGGTATTCGCGAATAACTGAGAAAGGCTGTAGCTGGCCAACCCGGCTTTTAGAACAAACGACTTGCTGGCCCAGTTTGAACTGGATTACGAACAATCCTTTTTCGAAATACGTTGGATGCCTTACGTGATTAGCGACTTTGACTGTTTGATTGTTGACAGCCAGAAGATTATATAAATGTATAGTAGAGGATTGTTAAACCTTCAAGAAATCCAATAACAAATGTTAAGCGGTTGGCACTCAGTTTACAGTTGTACGTTTATACATTCATAACGGGCATCCTCTCTTAAGTACTTGTCAGGTTCTTCAAGCTGATCACTGAGTGCCTTCAAGAAAAGGAGGTAAGGTTTGTGAAGCAAAAGAAAAGTTTATTTATCGCTGGAGTTATTGCAATTGTTTCAATAACGCTTATTAGTTTCCCCAGCTATGGAGCATCGGTAAGAGGAGTTACTGACACCACAATTAAAGTAGGAGGTATTTGGGACTTTACAGGTCCTGTCGCAACGCTATGGACGGCTGTAGCAAGTGGAACGAGAACTTATATCAGACATATCAACGATCAAGGTGGAATCCATGGAAGGAAGATTAAGTACATCCTTGAGGATGATCGTTATACCATACCTGCCGCTGTGGCAGCGTTCAAGAAACTGGTCCACAGAGACGAGATATTTGCACTTTTAGGACCGGGTTCTACTGGTGAGACGAAAGTCTTAATGAGTCAAATGATGAAACAGAGACTTCCCACGTTACCTTGCGCTGCGGATATAGACCTTATTGACCCTCCTCGGAGATACATTTTCCCTACCATAGACACATATGATCATATGTTGGGAGTCGTCTTTGGTTGGATTGTTCAGGAATCAAAGCCAAAGAAGCCCAAGTTAGTCGCTATTATTACTGATGTGGCGGCCAAGTTCCAATATGTAAGGGCTATGGAGAAGTGGGCGAAGTTTTTTGACCTGAATGTTTCGATTGTGATGACTACGGTAGGCTCTGTTGATCTCACTGGCGAGATATTGAGAACAAGAAGGGAAAAGCCGGATTATGTAATACCATTTATGACTCTCCCGGCTACAGCTGCTTTTATGAGGGACGCATGGAGGTTCTACAAGTTTAAACCCAGATTATATACGACGTATTCAAGCACCAGCGAGGACGTTGTCAGATTAGCCGGTGAAGCAGCTGATCATTTCTATGGGGTCCATTTCTACAGCTCATGGTACGATGATAACCCTGGGATGGCTGAGCTGAGAAAGATAACGCTTAACTATTTTCCTGGCACAGAAAAACCGTACAGGCCTAAAAATTATACAATAGGGTGGATGACAGCCAAACTGCTCCATGAAGGGATACAGAGGGCAGGTAGAGACCTGGATAATGAGAAATTCGTAGACGCATTAGAAGGATTAAGAGATTTTGAAACCGGGGGCATATCCGGTCCGATTACCCTTACCTCGAAAAGCCACGCAGTAGTGAAATACTGCAGGATCTACAAGGGGGATCCAGCTACAGGAAAGCTTATCCCAATCAGCGATTGGAGAGATGCACCGAAAATCAAATAGAGCTTACAAGGTAAGGGAAAAGTATTTGACATTTTTGATTATCAAGCATAATTTAAGACATTACCCTTGGAAGTGATGGGAGTAAGCTGAGAATAACTCATTGAACGTTTTTCGTACTGTGATACGTGTAATTCTTTGAAAGGAGGGAATACTATGAACGAGAGGATTCGAACCTTGCAAGAGAACGTGGTGATAAAGGCCCACAGGAACGTTACTCGAGGCCTGAAAAAGGAAGAGGATGATGCTCCTTTTCGACCAGAGCTGAATGTAAAGCTCTGCCTTGAGCGTGCCCGTTTGCTGACCGAGTCCTACAAGGAGACCGAAGGTGAACCCATGGTAACAAGGAGGGCAAAGGGTCTTGCAAAGATTCTTGAAGGAATGACGCTTTTCATCCAGCCCCAGGAGCTCATCGTGGGGAACTATGCAAGCAGGCCTGATTCTGTGACCCACTACCCTGATCTCCAATGGCGGTGGATAGAAAAAGCAGTCAACAACGGATATAGAAATATTCTCAGCGAAGGTGAGAAAGAAGAGCTGCTCAAGATACATAAGTACTGGAAGACCAGGGCAGTACATGGCATGGAGCGACCCCTTCTTCCTGAGGACATCCGACCATATTGGTCATTTAATGGTGCCTTTTACTGGGCATATAACTGGGCTATTGGTACACCCAATTACGAGAAGGTCTTTCGCATAGGCATAAAAGGTATAAGAAAAGAGTCGGAAGAGAAGTTAGAACTGATAAAAAAAGAATTTTCGGAGAATACGATAAATGGCAAGGAATATCTTGACAAGAAGGGATTCCTCGAGGCCGTTATTATAACGCTGAACGCTTTTACTACGTGGGCTTTGAGGTATTCAGAGTTAGCGAGAGACCTTGCCAAGGCTGAAGAAGACGCAAAGAGAAAGGATGAACTGGAGAGTGTTGGAGACATATGCGGTTGGGTATCTGAGAATCCGCCGAGGACGCTTCATGATGCAATACAGCTCTTTTGGTTTATTCATGTGATTGTTGACTATATTGAAGTACCCCTTGTAGGTTCTGGGATAAGATTTGATACGGCCTTTTATCCCTTCTATGAGAAAGATGTGAATGAAGAGAGGATCACTCGAGAGGGTGCTCAGGAGTTAGTGGAATGTCTGTGGCTTAAGTTCCTGGAGACAGGATTTCTCCATCCCCCCATATGGTCCGGTGGAGGTGGGGGTGGTCTTGGATGGCAGACTCTTTCCATAGGAGGTGTCAACTCTGATGGTGAGGATGTTACCAATGAGATGAGCTATATAGTTCTGGATGCAATAAAGTCTGCTCGCTCAATACAGCCTGCACTTGCTCTGAGGTGGCATGAAAAAACACCGAGAGAGCTCATGCTCAAGGCAATTGATGTTATAAGTACGGGGGTCGCCCAGCCGGCCATATTTAACGATAATGCTATTATCCCCAGGTATCTGGAAGCGGGGATTCCCCTGGAAGAGGCTCGAAACTATTCCATCAATAACTGCATGTATCCCATAATCCCCGGCAAGAATATCAATTATCGTACTGCTGCTGCGGGACTCATAATGCTGCCGAAGTGTCTTGAATTAGCCCTCAATAGAGGAAGGGATATGAAGACAGGGCAGCTGATAAGCATTGAGACTCCTGATCCTTCTACATTTACATCAATTGAGGATATAAAGGATGCCGTTTTACAACACTACAGCTTTTATTGCCATAAAGCTTTCGCGATCTGTGACGTTGCAGACGCCCTTTACGAGGAGTACTTACCACGTCCTTTTCTGTCTGCCCTCCTGGACGGTTGCGTAGAAAGGGCAGAAGATTTGAGGAAGTGGAGCTATTTACCGTGGAGGACTTTGCAGGTCCTTGGGGGGATCAATGTAGTGGATTCGCTGGTAGCGGTTAGGAAGTTTGTTTTTGAGGAGAAGAAGTTGACTATGGTAGAGTTGATTGATATTCTCAAGAATAATTGGGAGGGGAAAGAAGACGTACGCATGATGTTTATCAATGACGCTCCTAAGTTTGGGAATGACGATGATTCTGTTGATTTGATTGCCAGGGATCTATTATACGGAGTAGCCGAGGAAACGAAGAAGTACAAGACATATCATGGGCTTCCAGGTTGTGTAGATGGGAGTGTAGCTTCGACCCCTTATGCATATTCCGTAGCTACATGGGCTACACCTGATGGCAGGAAGGCGGGGCAGGCCTTTCACGATGGTACTATATCCCCTGAGAGTGGAATGGACAAGAACGGGCCAACGGCTGCGCTGAAGTCAGTTTCAAAGGTGGACCCCTTAAAATCATGGAACCATCTGTTTAATCAGTCATTCCTGCCTCAGTTCTTAAAGGGGGATAATGCGAATGTCTTTGCTGATTATCTCGATACATGGGGGCAGTTAGGTATTCACCACATTCAATTTAATGCTGTTGGTAACGATCAGATGCTGGATGCTCAAATACATCCTGAGAAACATTCTAATCTGATAGTGAGAGTTGCTGGATATTCTGCCTACTTTATCGATCTCAGTAAGGGACTGCAGGATGAGATCATAAAGAGGACCGAACAGTGCTTTTAGTGCATGGTTAAACGGAAGTGGAAATGAGTTTGCTCTTTGGTGGTATGAGGGTTATCTCATACCACCTTTTTGCGATAAGGCTCTGATGGAAGAGGACTCAAATGTATATAAAGGAAGCTAGCAATCAGACAGGTACGGTGTTCAACATTCAGAAGTTTTCCATCCACGACGGCCCCGGGATCAGGACTACAGTCTTCATGAAGGGATGCCCTCTAGCATGTAAGTGGTGCAGCAACCCTGAATCTATAAATTCCAATCCAGAGATCATGGTATGCGATAGGAGATGTATACACTGTGGGAGGTGCAAAGAGGTCTGTCCCGAGGATGCAATTATCGCCATCGAGGGGACTGAAAGGATAGATTTTACGAAGTGTACCTACTGTATGGAGTGTGTAAAGGTTTGTTATTCAAGGACTCTTGAACCGACGGGCAAGTATATGAGTATCAACGAGGTATTGGAAGAGGTAGCAAAGGATTCCCTTTTCTACCGGAATTCAGGCGGAGGGGTAACACTGTCGGGGGGAGAGCCTTTATTCCAGTGGAAATTCGCCAGGGAGTTATTGAAAAAGTGCAAGGAGAGAGGGTTTCATGCAGCCCTGGATACTACCGGATACGCTCCATGGAAGGTGATGGAAGAGGTCTTGCGGTATGTGGATCTGGCCCTCTATGACATCAAGCACATGGACGACCGTTTTCATATAGAAGGCACGGGAGTTTCAAACGCCCAGATACTGGAAAATATAGAAAGAACAGCTTCCAGAGTAAAGACATGGATTCGATTTCCTGTGATACGAGGGTTTAATGATTCCCCAAAGAATGTGGAAGAGGTTGCTGCTCTTGCCGCCAGGCTGGGTGTAGAGAAGGTATCTCTCTTACCTTATCATGAGTGGGGAAGGCATAAGTACGAGAATTTGGGGAAAGCTTATTCATTTGTATCCTCCGGTGAGATAAGTGAAGAACGGTTAGCAGAGATAAAGGCAGTCTTTGAAGAAAAAGGGCTTCTTACCACCTTGAAGTCCTGAGCTGCAAACGAGGAGGTAATGATTTCAGTCACATTCGATCAAAATTTTCAGGAACGGAGACAAGATGGCTAAGGGAAGTGTAATCATCGATAATGATTTATGTATGGGTTGTGGCTACTGTGTTGAATTTTGTCCGAAAGAATCTTTAAGAATATCCCAGGAAACCTATACATCTCAAGGGTTCCTGCTCGCCGAATTTACAGAACCTGAATCATGCAATGCGTGTGGTCTATGCGTCAGAATGTGTCCTCATTATGCAATTGAAGTCTATAAGTTACAGTAATGAAAGGGAAAATATGACAGACAAGCTTTTTATCGATGGCAATGAGGCGGTTGGATGGGGGGCTTTGGCAGTCGGTTGTGATGCTTTCTATGGTTATCCTGTTACGCCACAAAACAATATTGGGGAGTGGTTTGCCAGAGAGTTTCCAAAGAGAGGGAAGGTATTCGCACAGACGTCCTCTGAGGTTGCATCGATCAACTGGCTTCTCGGGGGAGCAACGGTTGGAAAGAGAGTGATTACGTCTACCTCAGGCCCTGGTTGGCCATTAATGCAAGAAACAATATCTCACATTGTGAATTGTGAAGTTCCATGTGTAATCGTCCTGGTTCAAAGAGGCGGCCCAGGGCAGGGAACAACACGACATGGTCAGATGGATTATTCCAGTGTAACCCGGGGTGGGGGAAATGGTGGATATAAGAATATCGTTCTTGCACCATATTCCGCACAGGAGGTTCATGACCTGGTCCAGGTTGCCTTCCATCTTGCGGACAAGTATCGTAACCCGGTAATTGTTCTCAGTGATGGAATTCTGGGTACTACCATGGAACCCGTGGAGCTCAGAAGACTGGAGTTTGAAGAACTTCCCGAAAAAGACTGGGCACTGAGGGGTAAAGGAAAACAAAAGGGAAAGAACAGAAATATACTGAGCTGCGGACAAGGGCTGATGCCGACACCCAGAAACCCGAGTTATCTTGCCCTCTTAAATACCCTGAACGATAAGTTTAATGAGATGGAGAAAGAAGAGGTGCGCTACGAAGCCTACAATCTGGACGATGCAGATCTGGTTTTGGTTTGCTATGGTTACTCTGCCAGAGTTTCCTTAGAGGCAATGTGGCTGGCAAGAAAAGAAAATTTAAAGGTAGGTATGGTACGCCCTATTACAGCATGGCCATTTCCCTATGAGGCAATCAAATCAGAAGATAGGAAAGGGAAAAAGTTCCTGGTGGTTGAGGATTCTTTAGGCCAGATGATCGCAGACGTAAAAATGGCGTGCGATGATAAGACCGAGATTGGTCTGGTGAGCTGTCTAGCGAGGCACGAAGAGAGGGAGGGAGGCGCCATTTTTCCGGAGAAGGTCGTGGAAAGAATAAAAACGATGCTCGCTTAATTATTAACCTTAAAATGTCATATAGCAATTAATGGAGAGACAAAGACGATGAACCAGATAAGAGAGCTAGTTGCTGGTACACCCCGCCTAAAGATAAAACGTCCTCTTCCTTTATCATTCTGTCAAGGCTGTCAACATGGTGCGGCCGCCCGCGTGATATGGGAATTATTGGAGGAATTGGGACTAGAAGACAGGACAATATTTATCGGAGGAGTCACCTGTGGGAGCGTTAATGCCATCCTCACCGATGTAGATTGCCTTGCACCTGTTGCACATGGGAGGGCACCTGATATCGCAAGTGGCATGCGGAGGTTAGTCGATGATGACACGATAATCATTACCTACCAGGGAGATGGTGATGCCATAGCAATAGGAACGGAGAGTCTGGTTCAGGCAGCGGCTAGGTCAGAGAAAATTACCGTGTTTATGATAAATAATGCTAACTATGGAACTACCGGTGGCCAGATGGCACCTACGACAATCCTGGGCCAGAGGACTAGCACCACTCCTCTTGGAAGGGGAAAAAACCAGGAAGGTTTTCCAATAAACGCGGCGGAACTGGTAGCGGGATTGGCCGGAACCGCTTATTCTGCCAGAGGATCGCTAACCAGTCCAGCCAACTACGGTAAGACCAAAAAATACGTAAAGAAAGCTCTTCAGAAACAGATTGAGAAGGTGGGTTTCTCTTTCGTCGAGATCTTATCTGCGTGCCCCCCCAATTGGGGCATGACACCACTCGAATCTTTAAAATGGATCGATACGGCGCTGGCAGACCAGTTTCCTCTGGGTGAGTTTAAGGATGTAGATTCTCTTGAATAGAGAAGTATGATTTATCTGATAGACCCAGCCTTCGCTTTTCCGATAAGTTATAAAGATGTACGTGGTTACTCAGCTTCTCGAGCCCTATTTTCTCAGCCCTACTGATTAACAATATCAACAGCTCAAAACTCATATAGACGGTACTGTCAAAAGTTTTATGCAAAAATTAACAGAAAAGTCTGATAAGATAATAGGTTATGCCCTGAAATAATGGGGAGGGAAATATAATAAGCTATAATATTGTCATTTCGAACAGAACCTCATTTCGAACAGAACCTATAATACTGTCATTTCGAACAGAGTGAGAAATCTTAAATGTCTGCCATTGGAACATTTTATGTTTATTTCTCTTGGAGCCTGCCCAGAGCAAAGTAACAAGATTCCTCGCGGAGTTTACCTCGAGTCGGGTGACAAGATTCCTCGTTTCGCTCGGAATGACAGAGGCGAAGGGGTCGGAATGACAGAGACGAAGGGGTCGGAATGACACGAGAGTTATATCAGAGTCAGTATACTAAGAACTTTTGCCAAT
>JBDRGH010000492.1:0-3016 GCA_043818015.1 Pseudomonadota bacterium | reverse complement strand
TTATTGTAGTTTTTTCTTTAATCTCAAAATTACGAAGATTAGTATCGCCAGGTATAGTACGAGAATAACTCTGGAATCACCAAGCCAGGGAGCCAAGCTGGCTTGCAGGCTGAGCCTTCCCTTTTTTGATAGCCGCTACTGGCGTCTCATGCAGGGAGTACAGTCGCTTTTCAGGCCTTCTTCCCGGAGAGGACCTTAGTCGTCTGATCCAGACCCTGCTTTCCCGTCTATACAAGTTGATTGAGTTTCCGGCCCATCTCTTTATGACCCGTGCAGAAAGGCTGTTGACCATGAGAGGGGACTGATCCGCAACCCTGCAGATCATCGTGCTCACGGCTTTGATGCCTTTGTCTCTTGCCCCAAGGTTGTAGCTGCAAGGCTTCTTGACCCTCAGGATGACTTTCTTCCCCGTTCAGATAAAAGAGCAAAGCGGCTTTTTAAAGGCAAGGGCCAGTGACTCCCATCTTTGGCTTGCTGAGTGGGTAATAGTATCGTTACTCTCAAATACGTGACTGAGGGAGTGAAGGAGATGAACCGCCGCTTCCCTCTTAGGTTATTACGAATTTGCTGTTGAGACTATGTGAACCGCCATATACGCCTCCGTATGCACGGTAGTATGGGAGGGCGGAGCTTGCGAGACCTTCCCCTATCTTAAATGTATTTGTCATACTTTTTCAGGAATCTTCGGCAGCAAGATCCGAGAATCCTTTTGCTATCTTTTTTTCGTCTACTGGGTTTTCTTCTTTATTCCAGTTTACCAGGACGATTTTACGGTTCTGCTTGGATTGTAAGCCATTAAGACGATCCCTCAACCAATCCGCCGACATGCTAGAAATCTCATCCGAAAATCTGTATATTCCATGAAACTGGTTCTCGTATATTCTGAGTTCCTTTATTTCCGAGCCTAGATTGTTGAAGTACTGGTAAACCTCATTTACATTTGTGAGGTGGTCGAACTCGCCGTGAAAGATGATATGGGGGCACTTGATCCTGGACTCTTGCCCCTCCAAGGTTAACTTGGGGGCCATCATATTCAACTCCTCGTCATTCAAGTATCCAGTAATATACATGAACCTCAATCTACAATTTGGCGCCACCTCATTGAACAGGGTGGCTTTGCTGTAGAAATTGCTCATCTGGGTTGAGAGCGCTTTCACTCTAGGATCATGGACAGCTATTAGAGGTCCCCAATACGTCCCCATGCTTATACCGTGAATGCCTATCTTGTCAGGGTCAACTTCAGGGCGTTTAATCAGGTAATCAATCACCGCCTTCCCGGCCCTAGCGTAATTCTGATCATCCACCCAAATCTTCCGCACTAAACTCTCCCCCTGTCCAGGACCATCTATGGCCAGGGAATTCATACCTCTCGAGACGAAAGGGTTACTCAGATGGTTCGTACAGTTTTCTTTATTGGTATCCATACCAGGAACAACCAGTATTGTAGGCGCTTTCTTTCTATTAGGGGTTAGGGATAGGATTCCGGGTATAGACTTACCTTCAAAGGGAATTTCCACCCACTCCATGGGGTATGGGCTGAATTTTATTACCTTGTCAAAATTCTCTCTAATCTTTTCCGTAATCCAGATAAGCTCTTCGTTATCAGAGTCATAGATACCTGCGGTCGCTGAGAGGTAGAATGGGCTTGCTCTGTAATAGTATTCACGGGCCGTCTCGTAGTGACCTGCGGCTTCTTCCCTTTTTGCCAGCTTTTCAAGTCGTTTTGCTGTTCGAACGTTCTCCTTGGTCATTTCGTCCAAACACTTAATTCTACTACCTGTATCTTTGAGGTCAAAATAATTATAACCTCTCACCAAGCCTGCACCTATCATCTCATTGGGATTTTCAAAGAACCACGAACCACGGCCCATAAGGTAGTAGAATCGATCCATGATCCATCTCTCCCGCTTGGCGTCAATAATAGTTCGTGTGTAGGGAATTTCCGCTGTTGAACCTATTCTGTCGATTCTCTTTATTCTAGGTCTCTCCGTCATCTTTTCCTCCTTTTTAAGTCAGATTTAAGTCAGACACCCCCCGCAGAGCGGGTGGCTTGATGAGTGGGGCTGCTTCAAAATCTCTGGAATGAAAAATATATCCAAATCTTCAATTAATCCCGGTAGAATCCTATCTCTTTCCTAAAAATATCTCAAGAGATAACTGACAATCCCCCCAAATTTCAATTAAATCCGCCCCTTCTATATATATAACTTATTGATTTAACTCATGGAAATACTTCCATGAATTATCACCCCTCAAAAAGGAGGAATTATGCCGCATTATCTGAACCTGAACGTTATTGTCCAATACGATTTTATCATCACCTATTTGGCGGTCATCTTCCTCATTAACTGGATTCTTGCAAAACTCCGGATCACGAGACTCAGCAATGTTTTCCGCCAAGTCTGGGAAAGCAGGAACAGGCAGATACATCGCAGAAGGGCATAGGCAACTCAAATTTAATCAGCAAATGATAAGGACAGATGAGCAAAATCCAACACAGAAAGGAGGTGAAACCATGCTCAACCAGTGCACTCTCACAGGAAATCTCGGAGGAGATCCGGAAGTATTTTACAGCAGCGAGGGAAATCCGGTTGCTTCTTTCTCTCTTGCATTTCATTCATCGAAGAAGAAGACCGGATGGATCAAGGTTGTTTGTTTCCAAAAACTAGCAGACGTGGCGGCCAAATACTTACATAAGGGAGCCAGGATCGCGGTCATCGGGACTCTCGACCATCATCGCTGGGAAACAGATGAAGGAATCCAGAGAACTTCTTTCCAGCTTTTGGCTAACACCTTGGAGTTCATTAAAACCGATGGGAGGGGATTCGAAGAGGGTAAAGCTGAAGACGACATTCCATTTTGAAAGGTTTCTTTATGACCAAAAAAACGATTGAGTTGATTATCTTGATAGCAGGGGCAGTCTATGAAGCACTCAAAATTATTAAAGACAAAATCAACGGGAGGAACAGTGATGACCGTAAAAGAGATTCAAAAAAGAAACGAGAAAAGTCAGGCC
>JBDRGH010000491.1:0-4579 GCA_043818015.1 Pseudomonadota bacterium | reverse complement strand
CGTCGAAATAACTTGGGATTTGTCCTTAAGACCGATCTAGATCAAGGCAAAGTCTATCGTGACAAACAGGGTGACAAACGAGTGATAGTTGTCGATACTATGGGGGATCTATTCAGGGTTTACAGTGTGGGAACGATAGTCTTTTGTGGAGGAAGCCTTGTTCCCCTGGGAGGGCAGAACGTATTGGAGGCCGCTGCCTGGGGAAAGGTGGTCTTTTACGGTCTTTCAATGGAACATTTTTTAGATGCCAAGGAACTTTTGGAAGAGGTCGGTGCGGGGATAGAGGTTAGAGGTGCTGCTGATCTGGCAGAAACAGGCCTTGAGCTCTTGGAAGATCCGGAGAGGCTCCGCTCCTTAGGTGAAGCGGGAAGGGAAGCCGTCATGGCCAAGCGGGGATCCGCCAGGCGGAATGCACGACTTATAGCAGGGTTATTAGAGGGAATAAATACGAAGGGATGGCACTAAATGGTTATTAAGCACGCCAAAGAGGTCCTTCGGATAGAGGCTGAAGCCATAGAAAATCTTATCGACCGCATTGACAAGCACTTTGCTGAGGCGGTAGATATTATCTACTCGACCACGGGAAGGGTTGTGGTGACTGGTGTGGGGAAATCAGGCATCATAGGAAGGAAGATTGCAGCTACCCTGACCAGCACAGGAACACCTGCTCTGTTTCTCCATGCGGTGGAAGGAATGCATGGTGACCTGGGGATAGTCATGAAGGGGGACGTGGTCATTGCCATATCGAACAGTGGAGAGACTGAAGAAGTCAACTCCATCATCCCCATAGTGAAAAGGATAGGGGCAAGTTTGATTGCCTTTACCGGCAATGTAAAGTCCACGCTAGCAAAGAATAGTGATGTAACGATTGATGTAGGGGTAGAGAGAGAGGCATGCCCTCTTGGTTTAGCTCCAACTGCAAGTACAACTGCTACCCTAGCCATGGGAGATGCTTTAGCCGTGGCTCTTCTGAACAAACGGGCATTTCAGAAGCAAGACTTTCACCGAATCCATCCCGGCGGAAGTCTGGGTGAGAGGCTGATGGTGAGGGTAAGGGATGTTATGCTGACAGGTGAGAGAGTTCCGGTTGTCCATGAAGAGCAGACCCTAGAAGAAGCTATAGAGGAGATGTCCTTGAAAGATCTCGGCCTTACCCTGGTAGTTGACCAAAAGAGCGCTTTGATAGGGATAATCACCGATGGTGATCTCCGTCGGCTAATGCAGCAAAAGGAGACTCTCCTTGACAGGCCTGTCAAGGAGATTATGACCCGTAACCCAAAGACCATAGGCGAAGATAAACTGGCCGGACAAGCGCTGGAAGAGATGGAAAGGCATAGGATAACCTCCCTTGCAATTACAGATGAGAGTGAAAGGATCAAGGGGATAGTCCACCTCCATGACCTTCTCGGCAAAGGACAGTTTAAGTTTCGAGTCTAAAGGGCTATTGTAATGGTTATTTACCCGCCCAAGGGGCTGATCGGTGCCCTCGTGACCCCTCTCGATAGTGACCATAATATAGATAAATTGAGTCTCAGGACCTTGCTCGAGCATACAATAGGGGCGGTCCACGGGGTTCTGATTGGAGTGGGAGACATAGGCGAAGGGTTCTTCCTTAACAACAAACAGAGGATGGAATTGATAACAGCGGGTATGGAGGCGGTCAATGGAAGGGTTCCCCTTTTCTTGAGCGTTACCGGAGATACTGAGGATCAGACAGCAGAGAATATCGTTCATGTTGAGAGAACTAAGGGAGAACGAAATTATAGAGGTGATATCTTCCTTTTAGACTCTCCTCTATGGTATCACAGTAATAAAGGATTGCCATACCTTTATGCTGAATTTGGTAAGCTCACTAACCTTCCCTTCGTGTTACATAATAATCCCGGACCTATCGTGGAACTCCACAGGCATTTAAAGAGAAAGAACATAAGAACAAACGTATTGAAAAAATTATGTAGCAATGAACAAATAGTCGGTATCACACACGTTGGAGAACTCAGAAGGGCTATCAACTATGCCAGAGCAGTGAGGGATAGAAGAGACTTTAGAGTATACGACGGTAATGAAGTGAGCTTCCTGGATAAGCCCAGTTCGGGTGGAGTGGTGGCACGGGGTGCTAATTTATTGCCCTGGGGGTGGAAGGAGATAACAGAATCATCCATAAACCCAGAGGAGAGGCTAAGGGAAGACACAGCATACTATGGTCGCCTTTGGAATGTGGGTCAAATACTGAAGTCTCTTGAGGAGGCATATGCTCCAAACCCGACAGCAATAATCAAGTTAGCATTGCGATTAATGGGCAAGATTGAAAGTAGTACGGTAGCTGAAAATACCCCTCCTATTACGCCTAACCAGGAATCGAAGATATACCATTTCCTGGTAGAGCACAAACTTATAATTAGTCCATCCTGAAAAACGAAAAATTCCCTTTGGAGGGGAAAAGGGAATTTTTCAGGACGAACTAGTTAAGAAGAACTAGAGTCTTTTCCCGCGATATACTCCAGACACTAGGAGTTTCCCGAGTTTCTCGCGAAGTATTCTTGAAACACCATGATTTCATTACTAATCTGGCATTATTTGAGTGAACCCCTTTATCCCTTCGCTCAGTGCTTCCGCAGTGACCCCTTCACGGCTCGCAGGTAGGGAATACTTTCCCCTTCCAGCCTCTTCGGGCTGGCTTTCCCCTTCCTGCTCACCCTCGATGGGTGCCCCACTGCTGCAGCAAATTTCGCCAAGAGACAAAGGAGTTCACTATAAATTCGGAAAACTCCGGTCCAGACACCGGTTGCAAATCCCCCCGAAGTGTTGTATAAGAGGAAAAAAGGACCACCGAGAGCTGAGGTAACAGATGTCACAAAAGAGGATTACGAAGATCAAGAAAAAGGTTTATCGAGAGATAGGCTGGTACTGTATGAGATTATTTTTATTTCCTATAACCATATTACCCTTAAAATGTCTTTACATCATTGGGGAAATGACTGCCACGATCGCCTTTTTCTTCTTAAGAAGGCGAAGAAATATTGCCTTGGAAAACCTGAGACTTTCTCTCGGAGAAGAAAAGAGTGAAAGAGAGATCCTTGCAATATACAGGTCCACCATCAGAAACATAGGTAAGGGAGCAATGGAACTACTTTCCTATCCTAGATTGGATGACTCGTATTTCGATGATCTGATAAGTGTTGAAGGGAGGGAAAACCTGGATGAGGCAGTGAAGCGCGGTAAGGGAGTCGTCGCTGTTAGTGCCCATTTTGGAAATTTCGCCTTTTTGGCGATAAAACTTGCCCGTATGGGATATCCTTTTTCCGTCATTCTTAGAAACCCTCGACAAGAAGGGTTAGCTCGGTATCTTGAAGGCCTGCGGAATAAGGCAGGTATGGGGTCTATCCCCGACAAGCCCCCCAGGGTTTGTGTAGAGCAATCTTTGAGATGGCTTAAGAAAAACGGGATCCTCTTTTTACAGATTGATCTAAATGTGATCTCAGGTGGTGTCTACGTAGAGTTTTTTGGACGTATAGTTCCTACTTTCAAAGGTCCCGTAGTTCTCGCTATGAGAACAGGAGCCGCTATCCTTCCTGTCTTTATTCTGGGTGAGAATGGGAACAGGCACAAGGTTATAATAGAGCCTCCCTTGGAACTAGAATTGACCGGAGATAAGGAGAGGGATATCTTTATAAATCTGACTAGACTGTCGAAGATTGTGGAATCCTATATTCGCAAATACCCTGACGAGTGGTGGTGGATACATCAGAGGTGGAGAAAGGCAAGGCCTATTGAGATTTGAAATAAGAGAGGAAGGAACTACGCCGGTTGTTGGACGGTCTTTCTTAATACTTCATAATTGATTCTGTCATGGAGATTAAGAGAGCAGAAGACCGGGAAAAAGATATTGCTGTAATTACGACAGAATTAACTGTTGGAACCGAAGACTACGGGCGTCGTCCACGTCAGTGGTCTTGGGTTAACCGAACGTCGAGGAGCCGACCGAGATAATCCAGTAAAGGAGATAAAGATGAAAAAGATCAACAAGCTTTATGAGGGATTGATGAGCAGCGATAGTACTGCTCCCTCTTCATTCAGTATTGATTCTGAGGTTAGGGCCAAGATTTATAAGGCAATATTCAAGGATTTGGATGAGCTGAGAGAGAAACAGCGCAATCTAAAATCCCATTCGGACGATTATGGACGGCTTGATCGTCAAATACGTCTGAGGCTACTGAAAGAGATCCAGGTCATTATAGATGAATATATAATGGCAAAGAACAGCCAGGATTTGGACAGATGGAACACAATGTATGGCGATATAGAGATATATAAGAGGAATTTCTTTTATTACAGAATGGACGGTAAGTATGAGGCTAAGAAAAAGGTGCTAACGGATTATAGATTTGCATAACCGCGTAACCCGCTACAATCATCACATACCTCCGTTTTATGGGGTTACATTCTGCTTCGTTCTTCCATGAGGGCAGAGGTTAGGTCCTCAGCTTCTCCGATCATATAGATTCTTCCCTTACCGATTCGTGCTATTTTTCTCATGAGTTCTGGGTTGGCCGACTCTTCATTGATACAGACGCAGGAT
>JBDRGH010000490.1:0-3304 GCA_043818015.1 Pseudomonadota bacterium | reverse complement strand
TATGAACACCTCCATTTAGGAAGCCATCATGATCACCTTGTGTGCATCCGTTGTGGAAAGATTCTGGAATTTTATGACCCCGAAATCGAAGCCCTGCAGATAGAATTGGCGAGAAAAAAAAGATTCCACGACCTCCAGCATAAAATGGAAATATACGGTCTCTGTTCTGATTGCTTTGGAAAGAGGGACCCCATAATTCCATTGACAACGGTATCACCCGGCGAAAGGGTTCAAATCGAAGCTTTCAACGGTGGGGGGGAGATGGCTCGAAGGTTGACAGATATGGGACTCAATCTGGGTACCGAGGTTCAGGTTATCAACAAGGGAAATCCTGGTCCTTTTCTGATTGCTGTAAGGGGTGCCCGTTTGGGTATAGGTCGTGGACTAGCCAACAAGATCATGGTTAGACCTGTATGGAAGGAAGATCACTGAAGGGGTTCCTAATTTTTTACCTATAGGGGGATCCTCCGATTATGTGTGTGTATCATGGGTATCTGAAGCGATTTTGTTGAACGTCGTGCTGAAGGAGATGGTGTTTATGACGGAAGTTATGCGGTTAAACGAATTGGAGATAGGAGAAAAAGGCAAAATAACAAAGCTATACGGTAAGGGTGAGATAAATCGTCGTATCCGGGATATGGGGGTCGTGCCAGGCGCGTTCGTAGAAGTAGAGACGAAGGCGACCTTGGGCGACCCCATCGAGATCAAGGTCAAAGGGTACCATTTAACCCTTCGAGGCCGTGAGGCCGCAGATATAGAGGTGGAAAGGATAAATTGAGTTTTCACACTCTTGTTTCAGAGAGGGCTAATTGATTGTGGAAGAGATAACCGTCGCTCTGGCAGGAAATCCTAATGCAGGGAAGACTACCGTTTTCAATTCTCTCACCGGAGCCCATCATCACGTAGGTAACTATCCCGGGGTAACGGTCGAGAAAAAATGGGGTAGGATTAAGCATGGCGATGTCGGCATCAAAATAGTTGATCTACCTGGAACATACAGTTTGACGGCGTACTCACTTGAGGAACTGGTTGCCAGGAACTTCGTCGTTGAGGAGCGGCCTGATGTGGTTGTGGATGTGGTAGATGCCTCCAATCTGGAGCGCAACCTCTATCTGGCCGTTCAGTTTATGGAGATAGGTGTACCCCTGATTATACTCCTCAATATGGTGGATCTTGCTGAATCCAGGGGGTTGAAGATTGACACCGCCAGATTATCAGAGCTATTGGGAGTACCGGTTGTTCCGGCTGTGGCTACGAAAGGCAAGGGGATGAGGGACCTCTTGGATGCTATTGTCAACCTGACTTCTAGGAAGGATGGGTGGCATCCTATAAACATAAGTTATGGAAATGAGTTGGACAGACACATTGACGAGCTCACCGAAACGCTTCAGATAAGTAACTCGAAAATGGATGACTATTCTCCCAGATGGCTGGCGATCAAATTAGTGGAACAGGATGAACAGGTTCAAAGACTCGTTAAGGATGCTGATGTGGGGGGAGATCTGTTACAAAGAGCTGACAAGGTTCTCAGGCATGTGCGGCATACTTTTGATGATGTGCCCGAGGGACTGATTGCCGATCATAGGTACGGCTACATAACTGCTGTTTGCCGAGAAGCGGTTCAGAGGACCATGGATGAACGATTAACTCTTTCCGATAAAGTCGATAAGGTCTTAATAAACCGTGCCGGTGGTCCCATTTTTTTAGCGGGGATACTCTATCTTGGATACCACTTTGTGTTTTGGGCAAGTGAAGCTCCGGTAAGTCTCGTTGAGGGTTTTTTTGGATTAATGAGAGGTATAGTAACGGGGGCGCTGCCGGATGGTTTAATGAAGTCAATGATAGTGAACGGCATGATCAATGGCGTTGGGGGTGTATTGAGTTTTGTCCCTCTTATAATGCTTATGTTTTTTGCAATCGCTGTCCTCGAAGACTCAGGATACATGGCACGGATGGCCTTTCTGCTTGATAGGTTGTTGCGATATTTCGGTCTTCATGGAAATTCGGTTCTGGCCATGATTGTGTCTGGTGGCATCTCAGGCGGCTGTGCCGTTTGTGGAGTGATGGCAACTCGCACCTTGAAAAACCCAAAAGAACGTCTTGCCACAATACTGGTATCCCCATTTATGAATTGCGGGGCGAAAATACCCATATACGCACTGTTAATTGCCGCCTTTTTTACAGCTTCAGAAGCTACTGTCATGTTTGCTCTTACCCTCATAAGTTGGGGCTTTGCTCTTTTAGCTGCAAGAGGTCTAAGATCGACAATTTTAAAAGGCCCTGATACTCCCTTCGTAATGGAGCTTCCACCCTACCGGCTGCCCACCTTTAGAGGTCTTTTTATCCATATGTGGGACAGGACTTGGCACTATCTCAAAAAAGCAGGGACGGTTATCCTTGTGGTCTCCATCATCATCTGGGCGATGTGGACTTTCCCAAAACCCTCGGAGGAGCTATTGACAGGGAAAAGCGGAAACGAGAGAGCACAAGCTGAGATAAGCTATTCTATTGCAGGCAGGATCGGGAAGGCGTTGGAGAAGATTACTACCCCGCTGGGTTTTGACTGGAGAACAAATATCGCCCTTGTGGGTGGATTTGCGGCAAAAGAGATGGTGGTAGCCACTCTCGGTACCGTGTACAGTATGGGAGAAGTGGACCCAGAGGCTTCCGGTATTTTATCGGAAAGGCTGAAGAGAGAGCCAGGCTGGAATCCTTTAAAGGCGTTCTCCCTCATGCTTTTTTGTATGCTTTATGCTCCTTGCTTTGTAACTCTGGCTGTAATAAGGAAGGAAACAGAGTCATGGAGATGGACTTTTTTTGCCATGGTCTATGCTACGGTTATAGCATACGTGGTTTCCTTGGTAGTATACCAGGTGGGTCGGATCCTTGGTATAGGTGTGTAGATACTAACGAGGGGTTTAAAAGCCCCCACTTCGCATAAGATAGTCGTTTACGATGTGTTTGCCGGCTGGTCTTGGGACGTGAGGAGCCGGAGTAACGGAAGGGTATCTCACGGGAAGTATTGGTCTTGGTTGAGTATTTGTTTTCTTGAGGGTATCTTGAAATGGTTGATAAAATTGTAACACTCATGGTAATTGCTATTGCAGTGTTTTTCCTTGGCAGAAAGATTTATCGAGCGATGGTGTCCAGAAATGTTTCGTGTGCATGTTCTGACTCTCCTTTGAAAGGGTCAAATGGACCGGAGAATATTGATTCGAAATATGGAGTGGACGAAAAGAGCGCTTAGTTTTCGGACCAAAAGATCGCTGGACATAATTCGGGCAGCCAATTCAGCCTCTTTGGA
>JBDRGH010000489.1:0-2042 GCA_043818015.1 Pseudomonadota bacterium | reverse complement strand
CACACCCTACTCGACCTGCCGAGTTTTTCCGAGACCCTGGCGGGTCGGAGCTCCAAAACTTTATCTACTACACTTTTTAACGGCATTATACCCCCCCTTCTTACTAAATACTAAGTCCGAAATTCTAAACAAATCCAAATGACCAAAATTACTAACTCAAAACTAAGCCCCTCACAAGATTTCCCAGGCTTCTTGGATCCTGTGGCTCTTTTAGTATTAGGACTTAGGCTTTAGGATTTTCCACATTTTATTGAGTGTCTTCAGGTTCAGCGTGGCTATGTTTGGCCTCAAATATACTCTTTCACAAGGATTTCAGCAATCTGAACGGCGTTGAGGGCAGCACCTTTACGGACGTTATCGGCCACTATCCATATGTTGATTCCCTTCTCAATCGACTCGTCCTCGCGTATCCTTCCCACAAAGGTATCATCTCGGCCCGAAGCATCAATGGCCATGGGATATTTGCAGGATCCGGGATCGTCAACAACCGTTACCCCTGGAGCTTTTGAAAGCAGCTTTCTTGCCTCATCCGCAGTGATCTTCTTTTCGGTCTCTATATTGACCGATTCAGAGTGACCACAAAACACAGGCACCCTAACGGTGGTGGCGGTCACCCTGATGGCATCATCCTCCAGTATCTTCTTGGTCTCGTTTACCATCTTCATCTCTTCTTTAGTATAACCATTTTCCAGAAAGACATCTATATGGGGTAGGCAGTTAAAGGCTATTTGGTGCGGGTAAACGTTACATTCGACGCCCTGAAAATTCAGGATATCCCTGGTTTGATTCATGAGCTCATCTACTGCCTTCTTACCAGTCCCCGACACCGCTTGGTAGGTTGATACGACAATCCTTTTGATCTTTGCCAGATCATGGATCGGTTTAAGTACCACTACCATCTGTATCGTGGAGCAGTTAGGGTTGGCAATAATCCCCTTGTTCTTATAGTGGGCAATTGCATGGGGGTTTACCTCTGGAACCACGAGGGGAACCTGGGGGTCCATTCTGAAGGCACTCGTATTGTCGACCACTATGCAACCCGCCGAAGCGGCAGTTGGGGCAAATTTCTCACTAACCGTACCTCCTGCTGAGAATAACCCGATATCGATTCCGCCAAAAGAATTCTCGTCGAGGACTTCAACCTCTACATTCTTGCCATGAAATTGAAGAAAAGAGCCGGCTGATCTGTTGGAAGCAAGCATTTTTATCTTCCCCACAGGAAAACGCCGTTCTTCCAAAATCTTTACCATCTCGTTTCCAACGGCTCCTGTGGCCCCAACAACTGCAACGCTGTATTTTTCTTTCTTCATAAGGTCTATCTCCCTACCGTTCCCTCATGTACTTTACTACCAGATCACCCACTTCTCTCGTACCGTGCCCCATTTCTCCCGCTGCCAGGCTTTTGATGTCTCTCGTCAGTACACTGATGACCGCATCTTCTATGAGTTTTGCGGAGTTTATCTCTCCCAAGTATTCCAGCATCATTTGGCAGGCTGAAATTGCAGCCAGGGGGTTTATCGTATTTTTCCCCCGGTATTTGGGGGCCGATCCCCCGATAGGTTCGAACATAGAGGTGCTTGTGGGGTTAATATTCGCACCAGCAGCTATCCCCATTCCCCCCTGAATTATAGCGCCAATATCGGTGATTATGTCTCCGAACATATTATCGGTAACGATGACATCAAACCATTCGGGATTCTTTATCAACCACATAGAGACCGCATCGACATGACCGTAGTCAGTGGCAACATCCGGATAGTCGGCAGAGACCTCTCTAAAGGCCCTGTCCCAAAGATCAAAGGCGTAAGTCAGGACATTTGTCTTACCGCAAAGGGTAAGCTTCTTAGCCCTGTTTCTCTTCCTGCATAGCTCAAAGGCATACCTCAGGCATCTCTCCACGCCTTTTCTCGTGTTTATAGATTCCTGTATGGCCACCTCATCCGGTGTTCCTTTCTTTAAGAATCCACCCGCGCCAGCATAAAACCCCTCTGTATTCTCCCTAACCACCACGAAGTCAATATGCTCCGGGCCCTTGTCCTTGA
>JBDRGH010000488.1:0-9439 GCA_043818015.1 Pseudomonadota bacterium | reverse complement strand
TTGTGCCCCGAGATCCTGAACACCTGCCAACATGCAGCAATTCGAACAAGCTTTGGCCAGCTCCTCCACGACTATCATGAAGGTTAAAAAGCTACCACCACTGCCCCCATACTCAATCGGAAATGGTATTCCCATAAGGCTATTTGCCCTGAACAATTCTACAATATCATCTGGAATATGGCCTGTTCTGTCAATCTCCTCAGCTCGAGGAGCAATCTTTTCTTGAGTCAACCTCCGAACACTGTCTCTCAGCATTATCTGTTCTTCTGTTAACTGGTACTGCATTCCCGTCTCCTTCTCACTTTTTTCATCAGATGACGATTCGTTGAACCAAAGAGTCCTGAGAAGGGATACTCCTCAGAACTCTTACGCAGGAAAAACATCTTTGATGGGATAGACATCAATATGTTATTTGTCGAACTCCGACTGCTATTCTTTAGAGACCGGCAACACAAATACTGATCAGGTTCATTGCCGGGAAACCACCCATATTGTGAGTAAGCCCTATCTTGGGGTCCTTTAGCTGTCTTTCTCCTGCCTTTCCCTGGAATTGCTTGTACATCTCGTACATCATCCTCAATCCGGACGCACCGATAGGATGGCCGAAACACTTCAAACCTCCGTCAGGTTGGCACGGAATCTTACCGTCTAAATCGAAAAACCCGTCTCTTACATCGTCTCCCGCTTTGCCTCTCGGTGATATTTGTAGGTCTTCATAAGTCACAAGTTCGGTGATGGAAAAGCAGTCATGGACCTCCATCATGCTTATCTCTTCCCTGGGATTCTTTATCCCTGCTTCTTTATAGGCCCTTGCTGCACAGTGGGTGGCGGTTGCCACATAGGTTCCATCCCAGTCGGTGTACATCATTTCCTCTCCTGAACTTATTGCGATCTGGAGAGCCTTTATACGGACCGGGTCGGGTCTGAAATTCTTGGCCATATCGGCGCGGCAAACAATGGCTGCCGCGGCTCCGTCACTCACCCCACAACAGTCAAACAGACCGAGAGGCCATGCAATCATTGGCGCCTTCAATACCTGTTCTTCTGTTATCTCTCTTCTCATGTGGGCTTTGGGGTTCTTTGCGCCATTAGCGTGGCTCTTCATAGATATCCTTGCCAATATTTTCTTGCCCTCCTCAGGGTCGATTCCATACTTGGCAAAGTATCTTGTGGCCATCATAGCAAATGCACCAGGTGCAGTTAGCCCGGGAAAGATTAGACGGTTTTTTACCCCCAGCATTGCAACCATGTCCGGGAGACCACCATAACCCGTATCCTTCAACTTCTCCACGCCAAGTGCCAGGCAGATATCATACGCGCCTGAAGCAACAGCATATGCAGCCCCCCGCAGTGCCTCTGAACCGGTAGCACAGAAATTTTCAACCCTCGTTACTGGAAGAAAAGGCAACTTTAATGCCAGGCTTAGAGGTGCCGCAGATCTTCCCACGTTTACGTCAACGAAGCAAGACCCAAACCAGGCCGCCTGAATGTCCTTCTTTTCAATCCCAGCATCTTCGATAGCCTCTTGAAATGCCTCTACGATTAAGTCTTCTGATCCCATATCCCAACGTTCGCCAAATTTGGTACAGCCCATACCAATAATAGCGACTTTATCTCTTATACCTTCTGCCATTTTTGCCTCCTTCATTAATTATGCTATAGATTTCTTGTCTTGAAAGCTTTCGAGCTCATGAGTCTAATTATGTATTTAAACGCCCCTCTGTCCTGCCGACTTGTTTGGCCGGGTTCAACCAGCTAAAAGACCAGAGACGTTCAGGGTACCATACAGAGCCCGGCTCTATTCTATAGCAGGCACTGCCTTCCAAAAGTAAGCATGGATGCTATTCTTCTCATCAACGTACCTCTTACGGAAGCTCATCTCTACAGGCATATCGACCTTAACAGCTTGCAGGTCAGCATCGGTTATGTCAAACCAATACCTTCCCCCACCTTCAAAATCTACGATTCCATAGATTGCCGGCGGGTTTATACTGAAGGCCAGCATGTCTCCTGTATAGGTGAAGAGGCGTCCCTTTTTATCCGCAAAGCTATAATCTTCCATTTGATCAATAGCACCACAATTGGGATTCACGCATACTCTCTGTACCGGATACTGTGGAGTTCCACAGCTTTTACACTTAGATCCACAAAGTCCAAGTACCTGTCTACGGCTCCTCCACAATTCTGACATCGCCGTCGGGGGCATAACTTCCCCACGAATGCCCTTTTCTACAGGGATGGCATTCCGAAAACTCATCATCTTTTCGTAGTTCTTCAATTCTCTTTTCATCCCAAGATGTTTTTTGATCCCTCGTCTGTTACTCCTTACGTTCTCTATCTCATCCGTAACTCTGAAGAGCAGAGCATCGCTACCGTTTCCAAAGCTAGCAATGATCACGTTATCGCCTGGCTTAGCATTTTCAAGGGCTCCCACGAGCAACATGAGTGGATTGGCCGTCCCTGTATAGCCTACGTTATTTATCATCGGATCCTGCACTTGAGCTGGATCTAATCCTAATTTTTTCCCTATCGCTCCGTGATCACCCGCATAAAGACATGGGTAAGCTACTTTAGCTATATCTTTCGACTCCAGGCTACACTTCTTGGCCAGGCTAGAAATAGCTTCAATGATGAAATTCCTATAAGCTACATCCCTTATAAACCTATCTTCCCACTGGCGATCGAAGGGATCTCCATCTGCCCTCCAGTGGTCAACGAAATCGTAAGACACTGAATGGGAACCTTCCAGGCTGGCGATGACACCGCTATCGCCGATCGTTACGGAAGCAGCACCATCCCCGAAAATCTCCTCCTGGGCGCTCCCTGCTTTACCAACACGGCAGTCAGCTGTGCATACGATCACATTTTTTGCTGATCCTGCCTTTACCGCGTCAACGGCAGAGAGCAGAGCGGTCGTTCCTGCTTTCAGTGAATCAGTAAAGTCCGCCGTTCGTATATCGGAACGGAGATCGAAGGCAGTTGCGATTATCTCGGCACACTGTCTCTCTTTGTAAGGGGCAGTCGTAGTTGCGAAAAAAAGAGCATCTATCCCTTTCCGATCCATGCCAGTCAGACAGTCTATGCCAGCAGCTGCCGCCATGGAGACACTATCTTCATCAAAATTAGCCACAGCCTTCTCCCCGGGCATATAGGTTGCCGGATTCAACCACCCCATGGCTTTGTAAATAATTCCGCGGTCTATCCGATACCTGGGTATATAGGCACCATACGAGGTTATACCTACCATATTGAAATCCTCCTTCTCATATTGATTGCAAAAACACTCATCGAGTCAAGATTATTAGCTGTCCTTAGAACCGAAGGACTTAGCAGCCCAAAGGACTTGAAAAATATCGCCTCCTGTACAGAGAAACCTGTTAGTGAAAGTCAGTTGAAGCCAAAATCGTATAAAGTACTACCAGAAATCAATCTGGGTGATGGCCTCCTTTTCGTTAAGGATTCTCGCAAGCTCTGTCTTAGAATCTTCGTCCGCTACGGTTTCCACCTCTGACACAGGGTTACCCGCATCATCTGTGGCATTCTTCCATTCAACGAGGTATCCAGGTATCAGGGCGTATCTGCAACCCCCCGTGCCACAGCATGAGTTATCTATCGCGGCTTGACCTATTACATACAGGACTTCTCTCCCTTTGTAAGTGAGTTTTTTCTCTTCGAGCGGGACATAGTATCCGGCTATAGATCTCACCTCCCTGTTTAGCTCTTCATGACTATATTTACGTATCAATTCCAGTGCCCCTCAACACAGAAAAAGACTTCCAGTCTGTATAACTGGAAATTGCGTAAGTATGTCCCACTACACTTGAAAATGTGCTATTGAGTAGAACCCCTATCCTGGACGACAGGGGTTCTACTTGTAGCCCTAGAATGCCAGGCCGCCGCTGCAAATGAGAAGCTCCCCGGTTACGTAATCAGAAAGGGGCGACGCCAAGAACAGGACAGGACCTGCGGCTTCTTCCGGAGTGCCTGCCCTTCCCAGGGGGACCAGAGCTTTCAGGGAATCTAACGTTGCCTTCGGGACACCTACGGCTATTTCCCTATCCTCAACTTTGATCGTTGGGTTCTGGGCCTTATCTCCGGTCAATCTCGTTCCTACAAAACCATAGGCGACAACATTAACATTGATGTTAAAACGTCCCCACTCCTTGGCCATTGTCTTGGTTATCCCGATAAGGGCTGCCTTGGCCGCTGAATAGTTTATCTGACCGGCATTTCCATAAACACCGGCGATGGACGTTATATTTACTATCTTGCGGTGCACCTTTTTCCCTTCACTGAGCTCTTTTTTGGCTGCCTCTCTCATATAAGGAGTAGCGGCTTTGATGATACGGAAAGGGGCTGTAGCGTGCACATCTATCATTGCGTACCACTGCTCATCGGTCATATTCTGGATTACGGCGTCCCACGTGTAACCGGCGTTGTTGACCAAAATATCCAGTTTGCCAAATTCATTGATCGTCGCGTTCATTAATCTTTCAGGAAAGTTCTTGTCGGTCACACTGCCCGCACAAGCTACCGCTTTAGCCCCCGTGCTTTTTATCTCTTTGGCCGTTGCTTCCGCAGGTTCAGGATCCAAATCATTGATTACAACCGATGCGCCCTCTTTTGCAAAGAGAGTGGCAATTGCCTTACCTATCCCACGGCCAGATCCCGTAATGATTGCTACCTTGTCCTGTAACAGTGCCATGTTGCTCCTCCTTCAGGAAAGTTAACTCGGTCTTATTATTTTGCTGGCAGAACAGCTGTTGCATTGCCTACGACAACCGACTCTCCCCTTTGATTTTGTGCCAGCAGATCTATATCTATTAAGCTATTTCCTCCCTCTGTATATTTCCTCGTTACAGTTCCCTTAACGGTTATGACGTCTTTCGGTAACGTAACAGATCTAAAATTGACTCCAAATTTCTTCAACGCCTTGTGTCCCAACCAATTCGTCAATGCCCGGCCAGCTAGAGCCATACTTAACATGCCATGGCCAATAACGCCCCCATAACCGGCCTTTTCACCAAAAGCGTGGACCGAGTGAAGAGGATTGAAATCACCAGATGCGCCAGCGTACATAACAAACTGTATCTCCTCGAGGGGTTTCGTCACAAACTCCGGTATGCTGTCGCCCTCATTGACATCTTTAAAGAATATCTCTTTTGCTGCCATTTTTTCACCTCTTTTCCTTATGCTCTTATCTTCTCTGTATCATGGTCTCTGTATCATGGTCCCTGTATCTATCAAAACTTTTTCCCCATTCTGATTGGTATAGGTCGTTTCCAGAACGACAAAATCCATCGTCCCGGCTTTGCCTGTTTTTTCAAAGACATTAGCTATCTTGACCTTCCCTGTAATAGTATCTCCGGGTTTAATGGGTTTGAAATACTCATACTGCTGACCACCGTGCAGTAACTTGGCCAGGTTCATTTTCAAGTCGTCTAGCATGATATTCATCAAACCCCCGGCCATAGTAAATACGGTTGCGAATGTTGGAGGAAGGGCCAGTCCTTGAAAGCCCTCTTCCTTAGCAGCCTTCTCATCATAAAAGACAGGACTCTTGTCTCCTGTAGCGCGTGCAAACTCTCTAACCTTACCCTTCTCCACCTCAAAACTGAACTCGGGATACTCCTTTCCAATCACGCTCTTATCTATCATTTAAGTCACCTCCTTCTATAAGTACCTCTTGTTCCTCAGTAAATCCATCCGAAGAACGCCCTGAGGCTTCTTTCTTTACGACTCTCAAGTGGCCATTCCTCCATCTATGTTTAAAACCTGCCCCGTCATATAATTGGAATCATCTGAAGCCAGAAAGAGAACGGTGGGTGCTACATCCTTCTTGGCATCCCCGAACCGCCCCAAGGGTATAACCGAAGCCATACCAGCCTTAACCTTTTCAGGAATGGTAGCGGTCATTGCTGTGTCTGCCGCCGGACCTATTGCATTGACATTTATATTATACCTCCCTAATTCTTTTGCATTGGACTTGGTCAGCCCAATCACTCCAGCCTTTGAAGCACAGTAGTTGGCCTGTCCAATATTTCCATGCAATCCAGCCCACGAGGTTACGTTTATAATCTTACCACTCTTCTGCTCCACCATATATTTTGCCGCGGCCTGGGTGCAATTGAATGTACCGGTGAGATTTACGGCGATTACCTGGTCCCATTGCTCTTGGGACATCTTATGTAACAATGAATCACGAGTAATACCAGCATTATTTACCAGTATATCTATTTTCCCTAACTCTTTTGCTGTAGTGGCCATTAAGGTATCAACTTCTCCCCTGTTGGCGACGTTGGTCTTGACAGCGATAGCCTTCCTTCCCAAAGCCTTAATTTCATCGCTCACTTTCCTGGCATCATCGATATTGACGTCAGCAACACAAACATCTGCACCATTTTCAGCCAATGTGAGGGCAATAGCCTTACCTATTCCCTGGCTTCCCCCTGTGACAATGGCAACCTTACCCTGTAATTTCATCGTAAGACCTCCTTATTTTGTAGGTGTTGAAACGAGAGCGATATGAAGCATAATGTGAATTGATGTCGCCGAGAAAAGCGTGTTCAAACGTTTGGAAAATATTCAATGAGGCAATTTGGATCGATCTCACCGGGCAGACTTCTTTATCTCGATAATTGGTAGCACAGATGGCTCTTCGAATCAAGGAAAAAATCTGCGCATGAAGTAATTTCCGAGCTGCCTCACTAGCTACTTGCCTTACCCCACTTTTGAATATATTTCTCTTTGACTTCGGGATTGAGCCAACCAACCGGCCATCCACCCTTTAAAACCCGGGCCACTTCTACCGCTGGACGACGCAGGAGCTCCCCAAAGGCCGGTATTGAGAAGTGGGCAGAATGGGCGGTAACGATAAAGTTATCGAGCGTCAGCAAAGGATCATCCGGTTTAATAGGTTCTGGCTCAGAGACGTCGACCCCTGCAGCAGAGATTATACCCTCTTTCAGTGCGGTATGTAAGGCTTGTCCGTCAACAATACCACCACGTGCCGTATTGACAAGGGTCGCTGTCGGCTTCATCTTTTTCAGCTCATTCAGTCCCAGCAGATGCTGGGTCTCCGCGGTTAAAGCGCTGTGAATCGAGACAACATCCGATTCCTTGAGCAGCCGGTCAACCTCCACTCGTTCTACTCCGAGTTCTTCAAAAAGACGGTCCGGTACATAAGGGTCGTAAGCTATGATTCTCATCCCAAAGCCTTTCGCCTTAGGCACGAGGGTTCGCGGGATGCGACCGAACCCAAGAAGTCCCAGGGTTTGCCCCTTTAACCGGGACATTTTGGGCCAGACCTCTTTCTGAATATCCGGGTCAGGCTCCTGTTTCCAGCCCCCGGCCCTGACGGTGTCATTCAGTTTCACGATCCGTCTGGTGCAGGCCAGGATAAGAGCCATCGTATGGTCTGATACCTCTTCCAGACAGTAATCAGGCACGTTGGCCGCTAAGATTCCGTGCTCAGTTGCTGCACGCACATCTAGCTTGTCATAGCCAATCCCCATACTCTGGATAAACCTGCACTTGGTCAACTGTTCTATGACCTTTCGGGAGAAGGGCTGAAAGGTACCCACCCCTATTAAAGCATCAGCATCACGGGCCGTTGCGATGATCTCCTCTTCACTCATACACAATTTCTTCACTACCTCAACATCCAATCCTTCGTTCTTAATCATCTGTTGGTAATCAGGTCCCTGGGGGATTTCAAAAACTTGAGCAACCTTGAAACCCATTTTGCCATCCTCCTTTCCGTTTTTTGTTTACTTTGCCACGCTTTTCACATCCTGATAGCCTCGCCCTAACCCGACCCCTTGATGGTTGCCCTGATCTTTCAAGCTGCACGAAACGCGGAGAATAAGCACCTATAGAAAGATCAGTTACGCTGAGCTGAAACCTGAGTGGAGCGGGCAGCAAGCAAAGCAACCTCCAGGGTGTCGAGAGACGAGAGAGATTGCGAAACCCCTAGCCCATATATCCTTTAACTCTCAAGGATTAAAGGATGAGTTTTGTTCACTTAGAAGGTCTCCCCGGGGCTACAGACCAGATTTCTTCAACCTTAACTATTCCAACCGCCTTGATATCCCTCTTCAGCCTCTCTTTTACATTTTTTGCGAATTGGTCAAAGAGTGGTCCGGACGTCTGAAATCCCTGAAATGTGCCCTTCACCTGATATCCTGCTGGTGGCATTTTGTAGACTAAGGCAGTAGCCTTCTTCGTTGCCTCCAGATTCTTGTTCGTTTTGCTCCCAAATATGTCGGCAAAGGCTACGGTCTCGTCATCAATTGCTGCTAGTGTTCCTTTAGGAACAACATTTACTACGCCTTTTTCATCAACTGTGCCTAATACCTTTGATGCACCCTGGTCATTGAACATATCCATAACTTCCTTCGACATCTTTGCCATCGTCGTCCTCCTTTCAGGACTCTTCTCGTTTTTCCCCTGGATATTGGCAGGGGCCGGCCATTACCCTAGAGGCTTATCCGGTCAGCGTGAATGGGGATGCCTCTAACGTCTACAAGTTTTTCCTAGTCCGCTAGCTTAAAGGTCAATGCCACCCCATCCCCGGCCGAAAACTTATCACCTTTTACTACCTTGTGCCCGATTGTGACCCTTTTCCCCATCAGGTCCATGCTAGCTTCATCTGGATCAACGTCGATGAGATTCCCCATGACCCAGGGCCCTTCATCGAGCTCCACCATCCCCACGATATACGGAGCCTCAAACCCTTCGGGTGGAACCCTTATTACCGTGTATGTCTTTATCTCTCCCTTACCGGCTAGCTCGACAATTTCCAGATCCTCACTGACACAGGCCACACAAACCTTCTTTGGCGGCACCGTGAACTCACCACATTTGTTACACTTAAGCCCCAGAAACTTGCCGCCGATTAGAGCTTCCTTATATTTGTTAAAGGTCAGTTTGTAGTCCACTTTCTTACCTCCGAAAGATTATATTGCATACCGTTGCAAGATCTCCGCCGAGGGTGTCTATCATTCCTACTTCTGCTCCTTTCACTTGTCGCTCCCCGCATTCTTCTCTCAGTTGTTTCACTATTTCGTAACCCTGGGCAGCACCGGTAGCCCCGATAGGATGACCCTTTGCTTTCAATCCACCCGACGGGTTGATGGGCACTTTCCCGTCGAGGGCGGTCTCTCCAGCTTCAACGGCCTTGCTCCCCTGTCCGTATTCAAAGAAGCCCAGCGCTTCGGTTGCAAGGATCTCTGCTATTGTAAAACAGTCATGCAGTTCGCAGACATCGATATCGTTTGGGCCAACCCCAGCTTGCTTGTACGCCTGCTTCGCGGAAATTTCCCTCGCTATAACCCGAGTAAAATCTTTCTGATTGATCAAGGAGCCGGCTGATCCTTGTCCCACACCAGCAATGAAGATAGGCTTTTTTGTGAGATCTCTTGCCTTGTCAACAGAGGCA
>JBDRGH010000487.1:0-5751 GCA_043818015.1 Pseudomonadota bacterium | reverse complement strand
ACGAGAGTTACATCAGAGTAAGTATACAAAAAACTATTGACAATACTAAAGAAGATTAAAGGAGGTGGTACAGCAACGTAACATAGATCGCTAGAAAACAATCAACGCAATCTGAACTGGAGTGTCAAAAAGGGCCATATTTCAAAGTAAAAGGAGGTTAAGTCATGACTGTAGTAAATTTTATCATCGCGATTGTAGCCTTGATCATTGCTCTCTTAGCTTACCAGAGGGCTGGTGGTATGGCTGATGTGAAGAGACAGATCGAATCACTGGGTTCTTTCCGTGAAAAGACCGCCGATCTTCTCGCTAAGGTGGAAAAGACGATTCGCCACGAAGAGACTAAAGAAAAAAAGGATGAGTCTGCTTAGCGGCTCTCTCAAAAAGCTGCCCAGCAGCTTTCAAAGGCTGTTGGGCAGTTTCTGACCGACTTTGGATTTGTTTCGACAAGCGGAGAACCAAGAAGGTGCCTTAGGAGAGGAATGGGCGGGCACAATGATTAATCCGGCGGATTGAAACCCAGTCCAGGGCTATTTGCTGGAAACAGGATACCATCGTGCAGGATGACAGCATCCTTAGTAGGATCTTCAAGAAGCCCCAAATGGCCATCGAGATCGGCATAGATGACAAATTTTCTTTTTCCATGCTACTCACTCTCCCAAAACGTCCATTTGATTCATCCCGTATCGCTATTCCTCATAACAAATGCAAAAAGGGGCCGAACCGTTCAAAAACATATTCAACAACGAATGAAGATACGTAGTGCCTTTTCAGCCATATCCAACAACCCACCATTAATGCTCCTTCCCTTTCACAGATGTTTCAATGAAGGGATGTAATAAATAATTGAACCCGTTTGCGACATTGAGTCCTCGAACACCTCTCAGCACTCTCACCATTTCTCCCACCGTTACCTCTTCTGGTTCGCGCACATATCTAAACAATTGAAAGCTCAATAACCGGAACAGAGTGGAACCTACGAATACAAGATGCAGCGGAAGGATCTGCCACGAAAACAGCTGAAGATCCAAATTGCTTACCGACTTAAGCGTGAGCCCGGCCAATATCGGTCCGGTCGCTGCACCGAGTCCCCCAATAAAATTGTAAGTGGAGAGGAAGAAAGCCCGGTTTTCCTGTGGTGAGATTCGGAGCAGCAAATTGTTCATGCACAGATTAATCCCTGCCCAAAAGCCTCCGCCGACGAGGTGAAGGAAGATTGGTATAAGAACACTACCCGGTTGAACTGTAACCCAGGCCACGGGAAGAAAGATCGCAATCCAGCCCGATGATTGGATGACTGCTTTATTTTTAACTCTATCGGAGATTCTACCCCAGATCCGCATTCCTATTAGATCAGCAAAGGCCGAGAGCATCCCCAGAGTAGCCACAAAGCCGTAGCTAAAATGTAGTTCTCGAAGAAAATAAACGGTGAAAAAAGGCGAAGCAAAATAGACTGAAAAGCTCCACAAAAGGCTGAAGACCAAAAATTTCCTGAAGTTGGGGTCTTTGAAAGGAAGACTGGTGAGTTTCTGAAAAGACGCATAACGCGAGGGCTCATGGACGGGTGGTTCTGAAATGAGATTCAGGAACCGAAGGCTCACCATGCCGAAGAAAACAGCTGACATGAACGTAATAGCAAATCCCAGGGGTAACCCCCCGTAGGGTTGACCGTTTAGTCTATCAAGGAGCTTTCCGAAAAGCACCATAACGACCATTCCCGCTGCGCCACAGAACATATTTCGAGTCCCAAAGAAGCGCCCTCGAATCTCGTCCGGGACAAGATCGGAGGTCCACGAGAACCACGATACATAGCTGATAGAGATAAAAGCGTAGGAGATAAAAATCAGGCCCAAAACGATCACGTATCTGGTCACGCCAGGGGAGAGAAGTAGAAGAGCAAAGATGACAACAGGGATCCATAATAGGCGGGCAATTGCAGCAGCCCAATAGGCCACTTTCTTTCTCTCGGGGTTTTTCACAATAAAATATGACGTCGGTAGCTGAAAGAGCGTGACGACGAAAGGCATGGCGGCCAACAGTCCGATCATGAGGTCAGTCATTCCGAGATAGAGGGCAAAGCCCGTGAGAAATACCCCTCCGGTTAAGGTGGCAAACATGTGGGCGAACATCCCGTCATAAACCGAGTTCTTGAGATCAGTCTTCCGCTCTGGCTCCATAGTACACTACTAAACCGGTATCCCGTCTATAAAAAAGGATCGCCCTTCGAAGATTACGAGGGCTATCCACGTACTTATATCACCAATCTGGGTTTCGGTGCAAGGGATTTCATAACTGGAGTTTCCTGAGTTTTTCAGGAAGTATTTTCATAATGTTATGATTTCATTATTAATCTGGCATTTTTTAGTGAACCCCCTTATCCCTTCGCTCACTGCTTCCGCAGTGACCCTTTCGGGGCTCGCAGGTGGGGAATACTTGCCCCTTCCAGCCTCTAAAGGGCTGGCTTTCCCCCTTCTGCTCACCCTCGACGGGTACCCCACTGCTCCAGCAAATTTCGCCCAGAGACAAGGGTGTTCACTAAAAACTCAGGAAACTCCTGATTTCATAACGACAGTCAGACCCCTTTTCTGCTCAAATCTTATGGTAGCAATATGTATGCCAATCTTAAACCAAGGCGCACAAAAGCCTAACCTGCTCTTTTTTCGAGGATTACTGTGGCCATCTTCTGCGTAGCCAATAGACACTACAACTTTGGGGCCCGATAACGGTGGGGAGATTCTTACTGAGTCGGTCTTCGAGCTGAAGAACAGGATGCCTTAAAGTTTGGGAACCAAAAAAAAATAGAAGACTGTAGAAATTAAGACATTAGTATGTTAGTATAGTATTTCAACAGATAGTCCTCAGTTCATGGTGAAGTTCTGGGTTCACCGTCTCGCGGGGAGACGAGGCATAAGGGAATGAAGATGAGCAAAAGGAGGTAAGAGCCATGAGGGACGTTCTAGCCATGATCATGGCGGGAGGTGGTGGACAGCGGCTCTATCCATTGACACGTGATAGGGCCAAGCCAGCAGTGTCTTTCGGAGGGATATACCGCTTGATCGATTTCACATTGAGCAATTGCATTAACTCGGGTATTCGGAAGATCGTAACCCTGACTCAATACAAATCGTTGTCCCTGGAGCGGCATTTGCGGTTGGGGTGGCATATCTTAGACACAGAACTCAACGAATTTCTATTCCCGATCCCGGCGCAGATGCGGACCGGCGGTGAATGGTACAGGGGAACGGCTGACAGCATCTATCAGAATCTATACTTTGCCGATACCGTAAAACCGCGGTATTTTCTGATCCTGTCCGCGGACCATGTATACAAAATGGATTACTCGAAGATGCTTACTTTTCACGAAGAGAAAGGTGCTGATGCTACTGTCGCCACCATAGAGGTTGACCAGAGCGCCACATCTCAGTTCGGTATCATGAAGGTGGATAGCGAAGACAGGATAGTGGGTTTTGAGGAAAAGCCTGGAACAATCGAGGCTTCACATCCCGGCAACCAGCCCCTCTACGCCAACATGGGTGTGTATCTATTCAATAGCGAGGTCCTAAGGGAATTCCTCGAAGAGGATGCCCATAGGGAGACCCATCACGACTTTGGCAAGGACATCATCCCGGGGATGATCCACAGAGCGAGAGTATTTGCCTATAATTTCAGAGATGAGAACAAGAAGGAGGCCAAGTACTGGAGGGATGTGGGAACCATCGATGCTTACTTTGAAGCCAATATGGATCTGGTTGCACCTGAACCGCAGTTGAACCTTTATGACACGGAGTGGCCCATACGTACCTATCAAGCTCAATATCCTCCGGCCAAGACTGTCTTTACGCAGGAATATCCCGGTGGAAGGCTGGGTATTTGTCTCGATTCTATAGTTTCTGGAGGGTGTATCATCAGCGGTGGCAGGGTACAGAACTGTGTTCTCTCTCCCCAGGTTCGGATCAACAGTTACTCAGAGGCAAGGGAGTCCGTTCTGATGGAAGGAGTAGATGTGGGCAGATATTGCAGGATCAAGAGGGCCATCATAGATAAAAGAGTAAAGATACCTCCGGGAACGGAGATAGGATACGACCTGGAAGTGGACAGAAAACGGTTCTTCGTGACTGAGTCAGGGATAGTGGTTATAGCTAAAGGTGCGGAAATTTCATGACCTAGATAAAGAGACCATTCGGGAACAGGACATCCTTGATATCTCCCAGGATTTCGCCACGACTCGCCAAAGGGGGGAGAAAGGAGAGTCGGGTGATGATTAGATCTATAGGAACAGCAACCATATTTGCGGAGAGAGAACTGGTTATAGGAGTACGTCCCCACGGGTCGTTCATATTGGCGGGGCTAAAGGCTTTTTTGCTTGACAACACTATCCAAGGTAGACTATAAAGCAGACTATCTTACCAATTGATAACTGATCATAATACCTAAGCGTATTGAAAGGTTTAGAATTCCAAGATCATGTCGAAAGACTCAGTCATCCTAGAAAAAGACGTGCAGGAAAAGATCAGGGAACTTGGAGGAGTTGATATCCTGGTCGGTATTCCAAGCTATAACAGCGCTCGGACTATCGTACATGTGGTGAGGGCCGTCGAGGCAGGACTTTCAAAATACTTTCCGGACAATAAATCTCTCCTTGTAAATTCTGATGGTGGATCAACTGATGGGACCATGGAGGTTGTTTCGAAGAACAATGTGGACCTTAACTCAATGCTGGTGCACCATAAGGCAGGGGTTGGCTTTCACAAGCTTGTAACACCCTATTACGGGATACCTGGTAAGGGGAGTGCGTTCAGAACGATCTTCGAAATGGCCAGAGCCCTCAATGTAAAGGCCTGTGCGGTCGTTGACTCTGACTTAAGGAGCATAACACCCGAATGGATTGAACTGCTCATCAAACCGGTCCTCACGCAAGGATATGACTACGTCTCCCCTTACTATCTGAGGCATAAGTATGATGGAACCATCACAAATACGATAGTATATCCGATGACGAGGGCATTATACGGCAGGAGAATTCGCCAGCCGATAGGAGGTGACTTCGGATTTTCCGGTAGACTCGCATCCTTCTATCTCACCAAGGACGTATGGGAGACAGATGTAGCCCGCTTTGGAATCGACATATGGATGACCACAACGGCTGTGGCCAATGCATTCAAGGTATGCCAGGCGTTTCTAGGAGCGAAAATTCATGACGCGAAAGACCCGGGTGCTGACCTCAGTGCAATGCTCCATCAGGTGGTAAGTTCCGTATTCAATCTCACGGAAGAATATGCCCCTGTGTGGAAAGAGATTTCTGGGTCCGAATCAGTTACTACCTTCGGGTTCGTTTATTCCGTCGGTCTCGAACCAATCAAGGTTAACCTCGACGTGATGATAGAGAAATTCAGACTCGGTACGAAAGAACTCTCCTCCCTGTATAAGTCATTCCTGCCAGGAGAGCTTCTGAACTTCCTTGGAGATGCTGCTCAAAAGCCGAAAGACCAATTCTCTTTGCCTGACGATATATGGGTGGAAATTATATACAATTTCGCCCTTGCCTGTCACAGGAAAGTGATGAGCCAGGAACACATAATAAAATCCCTCACACCTCTTTATCTCGGGAAGGTAGCCTCTTTCGTAATTGAGATATGGGAAAGCACGGCTGAGGAGGTAGAACAGAGGCTGGAAGAGCTCTGTGTCGCCTTTGAGAGGGGAAAATCATACCTCATTGAAAGATGGGAAAAGGAAGTTTGAACCCAACCTGAGCCA